>JALOOL010000051.1 GCA_025454425.1 Hydrococcus sp. Prado102
GAACTTGAGTTTTAGTTAAACATTAGATAGATTTACAGAATCCAGAGTACAGACCTCTCCGAATCGCGTCTCTACGAACGGGATTCCAAATCCAAAATCCTTTCATCCAAAATCCAAAATCTAAAATGGTATAACTTAACACAAAATAAGAGCGCTCACACTAATTGAACGCTCTTTCAGTTAGTTCAATTTATCTTAATGCCTTAGCGATTTGATTGATAATCTTGAAGCGATCGAGACTAGGAGATTCTATTTCTTCAGCAGCAAGCTTTTCTAATTCAGATGCGATCGCTCTTAATGATTCAGCACGTCGGCGCATTCTCAGGCGTATTCCCCGTTCTCCAACAGCAATACATTGCGGACAAACATTAGTTATGTATTCGCCTGATTCTTTGTACGCTTGTGCTACGACTTCAGCGGGATGAAATGCACTACCGCATAAGTGACAATAGGATTTTTCCTCGAAGTCGTTACTTTCTATTTTAATTTTCATGAGTGGTTTGCTCTACTTGTCGCCAATTACGACTCGTTTTATTAGCTGGCTTAAATCAGCGATCGGTTATCAGTTACGTATGATTGACTGTTCGCTGTTACAGTTTAAGTTTGCTATATCTTAATTTTATTTTAATCTAAAATGTATTTCTGATAACGGCGTAAATCTACTCATGTATTTGCTTTTTCGCGAGTAGTAATATCGCGATCGAGAAATATTCTTTATTTATGCAAAAACAACATGCCTGTAATGCGTTATATTAAATAATGTTAGTTCCAATACAGAATTAAGCTTCTCCAAAAGTTAGATTAATATTTATCTATTTTATTAATTGAATGACTGCTATAGACAAGCGATCGCCGTAATATTTCACAACATAAATTTAAATTTTTTTTCAAACTCAATCTTAAGCAAATTAAAGATGTAGCCGTAATTTAAAAACTTGTACTCAATTAAAAAGCGATTAGAACTGACAAAAACTAGGTAAAGATGAACTATAAAGCTTATTTGCCTACTCGTTTATCTGCTTGAGCTATCCCCGCACCCCCTCAGCAAAAAAAGTTGTAATGAATCGCAAAAAAAACATCGAAGCGATTAAAAGACTAATAGTTTTACTAGTTCTACGTCGAACAGATAGATTTAAACAACCAAAAAAAAATATTAAATAGATAAAAATTTATACAAAAAGAAAGGGGAAGTAAAAAAAAGTTGTTGTAGGATTGCAGCTATACTTCCATCTAAGTTTCTAGGATTAAATACTCAACAAGCTATTCGTGCATGAGTACGCGATCGCACCAAGCCAATCGTACCCGTGCAAATAAAATTCTCCCATTCGTAGGAGATAGTCAGAATGAATATTAGTATCCGTAATTCAATTCGAGTGGCAGTTGCTACAAAAGGTGGAGGAATCGTCAACGAACACTTTGGTCACGCTAAAGAATTTCAGATCTACGAAGTAGATAACGAACAAGCCACTTTCCTAGAATCCCGTCAAGTCATTCCCTACTGCAAAGGCGGGCACGGCGAACAGAGTGCTATGGACGACATCCTTCAAAAACTCTCTGATTGCACAGCAGTTTTGGTCTTAAAAATTGGAACTAGCGTAGAAGATCGCTTGCGGACAGTCGGAATTGAAGCCGTTCAAGTTTACGATGTCATCGAAACGGCAGTTTTTGACTATTACCAAAAGTCGTATCGCTCTGAGGAGGCGTTGGTATGAAGTCGAAAGTCGGAAGTCGAAAGTCGGAAGTAGGGGCGCATGGCGTGTGCCCAACGCAGAAGTCGCCAATTATCTATCTCGATAACAATGCCACTACTCAGGTAGCTGAGGAAGTCATAGAAGCAATGCTTCCTTATCTGACGCAGTACTACGGCAATCCCTCTAGTATGCACACCTTTGGCGGACAAGTCGGTCGCCAAGTCAAACAAGCGCGAGATAATGTTGCTGCATTAATTAATGCAGATCCCACCGAGATTGTCTTTACAAGCTGTGGGAGCGAAGGAGATAATGCTGCCATTCGCGCTGCATTGGCAGCACAGCCGGATAAGCGCCACATCGTCACGACACAAATAGAGCATCCGGCTGTTCTTAATCTTTGCAAAAAGTTAGAACAAGAAGGTTACAGTGTTACTTATCTTTCCGTAGATAACAAAGGTCAACTCAACTTAAATGAACTAAGAGCCACGCTCAACGATAATACTGCTATCGTTTCTATAATGTGTGCCAACAATGAAACGGGCAACATTTTTCCCATCGAACGCATCGGGCAAATTGTCAAAGAGCGAGGCATTTTATTTCACGTCGATGCAGTGCAAGCAGCGGGAAAACTTCCCCTCAATATGAAAGATAGCACGGTGGATTTCTTGGTGATGTCCGGTCACAAGATTCATGCACCCAAGGGAATAGGCGCTCTCTATATCCGTAAAGGCGTTCGCTTTCGTCCTTTTCTCGTTGGCGGACACCAGGAAAGAGGAAGACGCGCGGGAACGGAAAATGTCCCTGGAATCGTTGGGATGGGTAAAGCAGCAGAACTCGCGATCGCGCATTTAAATGAAGAAAGCACTAGCGTTAGAACATTGCGCGATCGCCTCGAACAAGGACTGCTAAGCACTATCCCCGACTGTCAACTCAACGGTCATCACAGCAAGCGCTTGCCCAATACTACCAATATTGGCTTCAAGTACATCGAAGGCGAAGCATTATTGTTAATGTTGGATCGCGAAGGTATTTGTGCATCTTCCGGTTCTGCCTGTACTTCTGGTTCGCTAGAACCATCTCACGTTTTGCGTGCAATGGGACTGCCTTACACTCTCCTGCACGGTTCGCTTCGTTTTAGCCTTTCTCGTTACAACACTGGAGCAGAAATCGAGCGAGTCCTAGAAGTGATGCCCAAAATTGTAGAACGCCTGCGAGCTATTTCTCCGTTTAAAGGTGAGGAAGATGAAAAGCAAGGCTGGCTTCAAACAGTGACCAGTGACCAGTTACCAGTGACCAATGAAAGATTAGCAAAGAGATAGGGTAAATATCTTACCAAACAACCTAGATGCTTGAATTCATTAAAAAAACTAGTAACAGATCGTTGAAAATGTGGAACTATAGCGACAAAGTAATGAATCTGTTTTATCATCCCCATAACATCGGAGCGATCGCGCCTTACGAATGCCTTGAGGGAGAAGCGATCGCGATTAGCGATATGAAGAGATTAATGCACGGACGCGATGTATCGCATCTGGGCCAATAACTAATAATTGATAACCAATAACTGGTAACTGAAAATGTGGGACTACAGCGACAAAGTAATGGATTTGTTTTATCATCCTCATAACATCGGAGCGATCGCGCTTGATGAATGCTTAGATGGAGAAACGCTCGCGATTGGCGATGTAGGGAGTATTAGCTGTGGCGATGCTCTAAGACTGTATCTGAAAATCTACGAACAGACAGATACTATCCTCGATGCACGCTTTCAAACGTTTGGTTGCGCCAGCGCGATCGCATCTTCTTCGGCACTCACCGATTTAGTTAAGGGAATGAAGATAGACGATGCCCTCAAAATTAGCAACCGCGACATCGCTAATTATCTAGATGGTTTGCCACAAGAAAAGATGCACTGTTCTGTGATGGGACAAGAAGCACTAGAAGCAGCTATTGCTAACTATAAAGGAATATCTCTCAAAAAAGACGAAGATGATGATAGTCCTTTAGTTTGTACGTGCTTTGCTATCAGTCAAGGTCAAATTAAACGAGTTATTCGAGAGAATCATCTCACAACAGCAGAACAAGTTACCAACTATGTCAAAGCAGGTGGCGGTTGCGGTTCTTGTCTAGCGGATATAGACGATTTACTTGCAGAAATCAACGGAGAAATACAACAAATAGAGGAAACTTTCTCTCGTTCTCCCTCTCTCCCCGTCTCTCCCTCTGTTACTACCTCTTCCCCTTCACCCTTAACTAATCTACAAAAAATTGCTCTCATCCAAGAAATTCTCGATGAAGAAGTGCGACCGATGCTTGCAAGCGATGGTGGCGATGTGGAACTGTATGATGTGCAAGGAAACCGAGTATTAGTAGTACTCAAAGGCGCTTGTCATAGTTGTCCGAGCGTTACTACTACTCTCAAAATGGGAATTGAAGTGAAGTTACAAGAAAAGGTTTCGCCCGATCTCGTGGTTGAAGCCCTTTTTTAAAGTTTAAAACGTTTGTTACATAGGAACTAAATACGACATGACTACTTCCTCAACTTTAGAAACTCAAACCCCAAGCACTGGCATCCGTATGACTCCTAGTGCGATCGAACACATAAAGGATATGCGCGACAAACAAAGCTCGGATCTAGCGCTGAGAGTTGGCATACGCCAAGGTGGTTGCTCTGGTATGAGCTATCTGTTGACTTTTGAAGATTCTAGTGGCATCCAATCAGATGACAAAATCTTTACTTTAAATGGTTTAAAAGTGATTTGCGACCCAAAAAGTTTGTCGGTTATCGACGGATTGATTATGGACTATAACCATTCCGTTATTGGATTGGGTGGTGAGTTTCAATTTGTCAATCCTCAAGCCACACAAACTTGCTGTTGCGGTCAATCTTTTTCTAATGATGAAATTGCTGAAGAAAATTAGTGTGGCTGGATTTTCGGCATTTCAATAATTTTTTTCCGTAAAGACTTTGGGGTAGATTGCAAGATTATTGTTTTAAGAAATTATTATAGTTTTTTAAACTATCTGCTTTATACCCTATATCAAAAACAGAAATTTGCAAGATAGATTAACCAACCATTATCGCGATCGATAATGGTTGGTTAAAAGCAAAAAGCAATTTTATTCTCAAGTTTTACGTTTTATTTAACTACTCAATTTTTGAAGCTTTTCATTAAGAAGAAGTCATTTCATAAAATTGAATAAAACAACAAAGAAATTGTTTTATAAAAATGTTAAATCAAAATTATGAAACTTCATTTTGTAGCCTAGTTAACTCTTTTAATTAAAAATCATAGATAGGATTATATTAAGAAGAAAAAGAACTCTCAATTGAGTTAATTACAAGCAATAAAGTTGAGAACTAACAAAATTCTTCAAGAGAGTAATTAAGAAGTATTTGCTAACAATATTTCTGCCGATTTAACGAATTTTGATTTGCTAATCGGTCGATCGATTAATCTCTCACAAAAACTCTGTATTAGGAGATCTAGCAATGAGAAAGATTGCTGTTTACGGAAAAGGCGGTATCGGTAAATCCACTACCACGCAAAACACTGTAGCTGGATTAGTAGAACTTGGTCGCAAAGTTATGATCGTCGGTTGCGACCCTAAAGCTGACTCCACCCGACTACTCCTCGGCGGTCTGCACCAAAAAAGCGTGCTAGATACTTTGCGGGAAGAAGGTGAAGACATCGACTTAGAAGATATTCGCAAAGTTGGCTACGGAAACACGCTTTGCGTAGAATCTGGCGGCCCCGAACCTGGAGTCGGCTGTGCGGGTAGAGGCATCATCACCTCCATTGGGATGCTCGAACAACTCGGCGCATACGATGAAGACGAAAATCTAGACTATGCTTTCTACGATGTATTGGGCGACGTTGTATGCGGTGGATTTGCAATGCCAATCCGCGAAGGTAAAGCCCAAGAAATTTACATCGTCACCTCCGGCGAAATGATGGCAATGTATGCTGCCAACAACATCTGCCGAGGCATTAAGAAATACGCTCAATCCGGCGGCGTTCGCTTGGGCGGCTTAATTTGTAACTCTCGTAAAGTCGATCGCGAGGAAGAATTAATTGTCGGACTAGCAGAAGCACTAGGAACCCACATGATTTACTTCATGCCACGGGATAACATGGTGCAACGTGCAGAACTCAACCGCAAGACGGTAATTGAATACGATCCCGATTCCGAACAAGCACAACACTATCGCAACCTAGCAAAAGCGATCGACGGAAATACCAACCAAGTCATTCCCACGCCACTAACCAACGACGAACTAGAAAAACTCCTCATTAAGTTTGGTTTGTACGACTAATAGCAACCAGAAATGACTTGCGAGAAGAGAGTATGTCATCTCTCATCCCCCTCAATTTAGTGGAGGTAAACTACCATGACTCTTATGATTAGAGCGATTATTCGACCCGAAAAATGTGCCGAAGTCATGCAGGCGCTTTTGGACGCAGGATATCCGGCAGTTACCAAAATTGATGTTTACGGTCGAGGTAAACAAGGGGGTCTAAAAATCGGCAATGTCGTTTACGACGAACTGCCTAAAGTTTGCTTGATGGTAGTCGTCCCCAAATCGGAAAAACGCTTCGTCATTCAAACCATCTTGGCAAGCGCCCGCACGGGAGACAAAGGGGAACCTGGAGATGGCAAGATTTTTGTTAGCCCAGTTGAAGAAGTATACACGGTTAGCACTGGGAAGCAAGAATATGCTACTACTCCCCCAACTAAACCATTAACAAAAGTCTAATCCGAGCGTAAAGTCGATCGCTATAAGGAGGAAGACATGAAAGAAGTAATGGCAGTTATCAGACCCAACAAAATTACCCCGACAAAAGAAGCATTAGTATCAGCAGGTTTTCCCGCTTTCAATGCCATCAAAGTTGTCGGTCGAGGGCAGCAAGCCGTGGATTTTCAACTGTGTGCCAATTTAAACGAACACCCAGAAGATAGCAGCGATGTATTGTCGATCCTCGCTCGCGGTCCGCAATTGCTTGCCAAACGTTTGATTAGCGTCGTCGTTCCCGATGACAAAGTATCAAAGGTTGTGGAAACCCTAATCGCCACCAACCAAACAGGTAATCCTGGAGACGGTAAAATCTTCGTTCTGCCAGCAGAAGAAGCCGTTCGGGTAAGCAATGGTGTCACTGGCGAGATCGCAGTTGATGAAATGACTGGCTGATACAGTTCCCAGTTGCTAGCGATTGTCCTGTCAGGCGATCGCTGGTAACTAAAACAGAGGAGACAATTGTTATGACGGACAACACATTTTTAGCGCCTAAAACCGAGTTAGAAGCTCAAGCGGCGCAAGCGAACAAAGAAGTAATGCTCTCCAAGTCTCCGATTAGCAAAGAAGAGACGCAGGAAACAGTCGAAGAGATTCTTGAAGCTTATCCCGCTAAAGTTGCCAAAAAACGCGGCAAACACATCACCATCCGCGACCCCGAAGAATTAAACCAGGAAATCGGAGCGAACGAAAGAACCACTCCTGGCATTATCACCCAGAGGGGTTGCGCCTATGCAGGTTGTAAAGGGGTAGTTGTCGGGCCTTTTGGCGATTGCATCCACATCGTTCACGGTCCCATTGGCTGTTCTTACTATGCGTGGATGACGCGACGCAACCAGTATAAAACCCGCGAAGACGGACGAAATTGGACTAACTACAGTTTCTCCACCGACTTGCAGGAAGAGGATATCGTCTTTGGCGGCGTTACTAAACTCAAAACTGCCGTTCGCGAAGCTTATAATACTTTCAATCCCAAGCCAAAATCGATTACAATTCACTCCACCTGTCCGGTAGGGTTGATTGGCGACGACATTCAAGGCGCGGCGAAAGAATTAACCGAAGAACTCGGACTTCCCGTACTTGCGTTTAACTGCGAAGGATACAAAGGGGTCAGCCAGTCGGCAGGACACCACATCGCCAACAACGGTTTCTTCAAGCATTGGATTGGTAAAGATACCGAAACTGAAGAAATTGAAGGCTTCACCGTTAACCTGATGGGAGAATACAACATCGGCGGCGATTCTTGGGAAATCGAGCGAATTCTCGAAAAATGCGGCATCAAAACCGTAGCAACCTTTAGTGGTGACGGCACTTACGATGCAGCAACAAAAGCACACTTGGCAAAAGTCAACCTAATCATGTGCCACCGTTCCATCAACTACATGGCGGAGATGATGGAAACCAAGTATGGCGTTCCTTGGATTAAAGTCAACTTTATTGGCATCCATGCCTTTGCCAAGAGCTTGCGTAAGGTTGCCCGTTTCTTCGACAACCCCGAACTCACCGCACGGGTAGAAGAAGTACTAGCTGAAGAAGTAGCGCTTGCAGAAGCAGGAGTTGCCGAATATCGCAAGCGTCTAGAAGGTAAAACTGTGTTCCTGTTTGTTGGTGGTTCTCGCGCCCACCACTACCAAGAACTATTTGCAGATCTTGGTATGAAGACTATTGTTGCAGGATATGAATTCGCTCACCGCGACGACTACGAAGGACGGCAAGCACTACCAAGGATTAAGGTTGATGCTGACAGTCGCAACATCGAACAATTAGATGTCGAACCCGACCCTGAAAGATACAATCCCACTCGCCCGCCAGAAGTCCTAGAGCAGTTGCGAGAAGAAAAAATCATTGGGGATTACGAAGGTATGATACCAGACATGGGTGAAGAAACCTTGCTGGTAGACAATATCGCTCACCACGAACTCGATATATTGATTAAGCGTTTTAAGCCGGATCTTATTGGTTCTGGGATTAAAGACAAATACATCATCGAGAAGTTTGGCGTTCCTTGCAAACAGTTACACAGCTACGACTACGGCGGCCCCTTTGCTGGTTTCCGAGGCGCAGTTAACTTTGCTAAAGATGTGGATCTGCGCGTCAACGGTAAAGCTTGGCAATATATCAAAGCACCTTGGCAGAAGTAGTTATTGGTCATTGGTCATTTGTCCTTTGTCATTAGTATTACAAGGGACATAAGGACAAATGACAAGAGACTCAGAATCGAGGAGAAAGTATTATGTTAGAATTGACACCCAAAGAAATTGTCGAACGCAAGGCATTACGCATCAATCCTGCCAAAACGTGCCAGCCTATTGGTGCAATGTATGCTGCTTTAGGGATTCATGGCTGTTTGCCCCATTCCCACGGCTCGCAAGGCTGCTGTGCTTATCATAGATCGCACTTGACTCGCCACTACAAAGAGCCAATAATGGCAGCTACTAGCTCTTTTACAGAAGGAGCGGCAGTATTTGGCGGCAGTTCCAATTTACGGCAAGCATTCACGACCATGTACAAGCTGTACAATCCAGATGTGATTGCTATCAATACCACTTGTTTGTCGGAAACGATTGGGGATGATATTCCTACCATTATCCGAGAAGCTCGCGAATCTGGCATCGACCCAGAAGACAAAGTTGTAATTCACGCCAATACCCCTAGCTATGTCGGCACTCACGTTACGGGTTGGTCGAACATGACCGAAGCGATGGTGAAGTATCTATCTGAAAAGTCTGGTACGCCTATCAACCAGCTTAACGTCATTCCTGGTTATGTAGAGCCATCCGACGTTCGCCATCTGAAACAGTTTTTACAAACGCTAGGAGTTAAGTCAGTCGTATTCCCCGACACTTCCAATGTTGTCGATACTCCGCAAACAGGCGATTTCGTCATGTATCCGAAAGGCGGAACGACTGTAGAAGCGCTTCGTACCACGGGCGACAGTCTCTATACCTTAGCATTGGGATCGGCTAGTAAGGCAGCAGCGGTAGCATTAGAAAACAAGTGCCAAGTTCCTTACAAAACACTCGATTTACCTGTCGGGATTGCAGCTTGCGATCGCTTTGTTCAAGCAGTCATCGAAACCACTGGTATCGAACCGCCAGAATCTTTGATGGACGAACGAGGTAAGCTGGTAGACTTAATGACTGATTGGCAGCAATACCTTTATGGTAAGCGCGTTGCCCTCTCCGGCGACCCCGATCAAATGGTTGCAATAACCGAATTTTTAGTAAGCTGCGGCGCAAGACCCGTTTATGTCATTACGGGTACGACTTCTCCGTATTTCATGACTCGGTGCAAGGAAATCCTTGAAGATTGGGTTCCCGATGCCGTTATTCGCGACAATGCCGACTTATTCTATCTGCATCAACTGATTCAAAACGGACCCGTAGACTTGTTAATTAGCAACGTCTATGGCAAGTATATCGCTCGTGCAGAAGATATCCCATTAGTCCGTTACGGCTGGCCAATACTCGATCGCGTCGGTCACAGCTTGTTCCCTAGCTTCGGCTATCGTGGCAGTATGCACCTATTATGCAACATTATCAACACGATACTCGAACGCAAAGATCGCGACGATCCCGATGAAGTGTTTGAGTTAGTTCTTTAAGTTTGTGGTTAGTGGTTAGTGGTGCGTAGTTAGTAGTTAATCATTCCATTAACTACTAACTATTTACTAAACAAGGAGGTCACGAAAATGGGTAAACTGACAAAACCAAAACATCACATTTTTGTTTGTGCGTCCTTTAGAATGAAAGGCGATGCGCAGGGCGTTTGCGGAAAAAAAGGCGCTGTTCCTCTCATTCAATATCTAGAAAGTGAAATTAGCGATCGCGGTTTGGATGACGTTCTCGTTTCCTCGACGGGATGCTTGAAACTGTGCGACCACGGCCCCGTCATGATGATCTATCCCGATAACTATTGGTATGGGGAAGTCGATGAAGATGCGATCGACGAAATTCTCGATGCTTTAGAAGAAGGAAAAGCAGCAGAAGATTATTTGTTTGCTAAGTAGTCATTGGTCATTGGTCATTGGTCATTAGTCATTTGTGAAAGTAGTTTGGTAATTGCGAAGGCAATTAGGATATGGCTAAACCAACCCCTCACTAATGACAAAGGACAAAGGACAAGGGACAAAGGACAAATGACAAATCACAAAGGACAAAGGACGATGAGCGAAGTTATCTTTCAAGAACGTGCCGATCAAATACACCGCAAAGGCGATGCTCCCTTTCAGTTAGCCTGCAATAAGGATAGTTTAGCGGGGGCTGTCAGTCAAAGAGCTTGTGTCTTTTGCGGTTCGCGGGTCGTCCTCTATCCTATCGCCGATGCCATTCACCTCGTCCACGGGCCAATCGGTTGCGCCGCATATACTTGGGATATTCGGGGTGCATTGTCTTCCGGGCCAGAATTACACCGATTGAGTTTCTCTACCGATTTACAAGAGAGAGATGTTATCTTCGGCGGCGAAGAAAAACTTCGTCAAGCATTAACCGAACTAATCGATCGCCACAATCCCAATGGTGCTTTTGTCTACTCTACTTGCATTGTCGGCATTATCGGCGACGACTTAGAAAGCATCTGCAAGCAGGTGAGCGAAGAAAAAGGTATTCCAGTGATTCCCGTTCAGTCTGAAGGGTTTAAAGGCAACAAACGGGCTGGTTACAATGCCGCTTGCAGAGCGATGTTTCGCTTGGTAGGAACGGAAGATATTACCGACATTTCTCCCCATAGTATTAACATTCTAGGCGATTTTAATCTAGCAGGGGAAATCTGGATTATCCGAGAATACTTTGAACGCATGGGCGTTCAGGTAGTTGCTAACATTACGGGCGACGGACGAGTAAAAGATATCGCGCGATCGCACGGTGCTGCCCTCAACGTCGTTCAATGTTCTGGGGCGACAATGGACTTCGCTAAATTGATGAAAGAGGACTACGGGACTCCTTTTATTAAGGTTTCCTACTTCGGCATTGAAGACATGGCAGATGCCCTATACAAAGTTGCCAACTTCTTCAACGACGACCCCGAAATCCTCAAACGCGCCCAAAAAGTCGTGCGCGAAGAAATAGCCGTCCTTTATCCCCAACTCCAGCAATATCGCAAAGATCTCCAGGGGAAAAAAGCCGCTATCTACGTTGGCGGTGCATTTAAAGCTTTCTCCCTCGTCAAAGCTTTTCGACTGTTGGGAATGGATGTTCTAATGGTCGGTTCGCAGACGGGAACCAGCGAGGACTACAAAGAACTGCACGAAGTAACCGATGAAGGCACGATTATTGTAGACGATTCCAATCCCTTAGAACTCTCTGCCTTCCTCAAAGAAAAAGACGTAGATATCTTCGTTGGCGGCGTAAAAGAACGTCCCATCGCCTACAAACTCGGACTGGGTTTCTGCGATCATAACCACGAACGCAAAGAAGCATTAGAAGGCTTCGTCGGAATGCTCAACTTCGCCAAAGAAGTACATTCCACCGTCATGTCCCCCGTCTGGCGCTTCGTCCCCCGCAGAACCCGTGCAGAATCAGTGTAACCTCTCTGCGTCCTTACTCTGCGCCTCTGCGCCTCTGCGTGAGATAAAAACACTTATATAATCGAGGCTTAAAGCAGTGTCTAAAACATTAAAAATACCACACAAGACTGAGCCTTATGTCTCCACCACCAACGCTTGCAAACTATGCAAACCATTAGGTGCTTGCCTAGCTTTCCGAGGTATTGAAGGGTGCGTGCCTTATTTGCATGGTTCTCAGGGATGTGCGACTTATATGCGCCGCTACATTATCAGCCATTTTCGAGAACCAATTGACATCGCCTCGTCTTCTCTAAGCGAGAAACACGCCGTTTATGGCGGAGGCCCCAATCTGATGAAGGGTATCCTCAATATAATGGATAAGTACGGCGCTAAGGTTATTGGTGTTGCTACTACCTGCTTGACGGAAACAATCGGCGATGACGTTCCCAGACTCTTGAAAGAGTTTCAGGCTGAATTTGGCGACAGAGAATTACCAACGCTGGTGAATGTTTCTACTCCTAGCTATAGCGGCACTCACATGGAAGGCTTTCACGCTACAGTGAGAGCAGTCATCGACCAGTTAACAGAAGGGGCGCAAGGCTTGCGCCCTCTTAGCGACCGCGTAACAGTCAATCTGTTGCCTGGATTGTGTTCGCCTGCTGATATTCGTTATTTAAAAGAAATTTTAGAAGATTTTGGCATTAATGGCACCGTTTTGCCGGATATTTCTGAAACATTAGATGCTCCCGCTCAATTAGACTATGAGAAACTTCCCGAAGGCGGAACCCCAATCGCAGCAATTCAGGGTATGGGAAATTCTCAAGCTACGATTGAGTTTGGTCAAGTCTTGTCGCGATCGCATTCTACCGGAGGTCAACTCCTGCAAGAGCGCTTTCTTGTCCCCTTACATTCTCTTGGTATGCCAATAGGCTTGCGAGAGTGCGATCGCTTTTTTAATACTCTCGAAACCGTCTCCGGTTCTCCAACTCCCAGAAAACACGAACTCGAACGGGGACGGTTAGTAGATGCTTATGTAGACGGACACAAATACGTCTTTGGCAAGCGCGCGGTGGTGTATGGTGAGGAAGACTTAGTAGTTGGACTGACGGCATTTTTGGCAGAAATCGGAATGAAGCCCGTTCTGTGCGCTTCTGGGGGCAATAGCGGACATTTTCAAGACGCGATCGCAGCCGTCACTTCGGATATTTTAACCGAGCCGCCTATTGTCAAAGAAGGATACGATTTTTACGAAATTGCCGAAGAAATCGAAAGTTTAAAACCCGATATCCTGATTGGAACGAGTAAAGGTTATCCTATCGCCCGCCAGCACAACATACCGCTCATTCGCATGGGCTTTCCCGTACACGATCGCTTTGGCGGACAGCGAATCTTACATCTAGGCTATCGCGGCACACAAACCCTGCTAGATAGCATTATTAACGCCTTCATCGATAAAAAACAAGTAGATTCGCCCGTCGGTTACGGATACCTTTAATTCAGTGACTTGTAGGGGCGCATGGCGTGCGCCCTCCCAGTAATTCATAGCTGATAGCAAAAACAGAGGAGAAAGAATCATGAGCGCTACGATTAATTACGAAAATCATCCCTGTTTTAATGTAAAAGTTAAAGGACAATTTGGTAGGGTACACCTTCCAGTTGCGCCGAAATGTAATATTCAATGCAACTATTGCAATCGCAAGTATGATTGCGTCAATGAAAGCCGTCCGGGAGTAACTAGCACAGTTCTTTCTCCTGCCCAAGCCGTTCTCTACATGGATAAAGTACTGGAGAAGGAACCTAGAATTACTGTAGCTGGTATTGCTGGCCCTGGCGATCCTTTTGCTAATGCAGAGGAAACTTTGGAAACAATGCGCTTGCTGAGAAATCGCTATCCAGAGTTAATCTTGTGCCTAGCAACAAACGGATTGGGTTTAAAACCAGAATATATCGATGAAATTGCAGAAATTGGCGTATCTCACGTTACAGTAACTATTAACGCGATCGATCCAGAAATTACTCGCAAGGTTTACCGTTGGGTTCGCGATGGTAAAACCGTCTATCAAGGACGCAAAGGTGCGGAATTAATACTGCAACGCCAACTCGAAGCCGTAAAAGGACTGAAAGCAGCGGGAGTTACTGTAAAAATTAACTGCATCATCATTCCAGGAATCAACGACCATCACGCCGTTGAAGTCGCCAAGAAAATGTCAGAATTGGGCGCAGATTTATTTAATGCGATGGCGCTGTATCCCACCGCAGAAACGCCTTTTGAAGATTTGACCGAACCCGATGGTCTGACGATGGCAAAAATCCGTCACGCCTGCGAGCAATATTTACCCCAGATGCGTCACTGTACGCGCTGTCGGGCTGATGCGGTAGGATTATTAGGGGCTGACCAGTCTGAAGAGTTTCATGGTTGTCTGATTTCTTGTTCTAAGACGCTCGTTCCTTTAGAATCCAAAAATAAACCTTATGTAGCGGTTGCTTCCTACGAAGGAGTTTTGGTAAATCAACATTTAGGTCAAGCTGACCAGTTCGAGATTTGGGAAAAGACCGACCAAGGTTTCCATATGGTAGAAGAACGTTTAGCGCCTGACAAGGGAACGGGATTTGAACGGTGGCAAAAACTAGCCGACGCGCTTAAAGATTGTCGGGCAGTTCTAGCAACCAGTATGGGCGATAATCCCAAGGAAATTCTTACTAAATGCGGCGTATTGCCTGTAGAGATGAATGGTTTTATCGAAGAGGGATTGAAAGCCGTTTATGACGGCGGCGATTTAGGAAAGCTTAAAGGCAAGCGTCAAAAAGCCGAATGTGGTGTCAAGCAGGAAGGTTGTGGCGGAGATGGTTTGGGTTGTGGGTAAATTTCACATAAATTTTGTCTAACATCCAAGCCTACCAATCACAGATAACCTTTGCATCTTAAACCGATCGCTTTTGTGCGTTCTAGTGTAGCGATTTATTAGATGTGCTGGGCTAGCTAATCAAGGTCTACGGTACCAATCCAGATGGCTGAGTTGGGTGAGCCGCACGTCATTATTAGGGAACAAGCACCAGCCCAAAATGCGGGCTTCGAGCCTTGAATTCACGGTCGGGTAATCAACTGGGTATTCGATGCAACGAGTAGGTTCAGCCTCGACCTGCCGGAAGTGGATGACCTCTAGCAGAGCAGGAACATCGGGCAAATCGTCAAGCCGAACGAATACACCAAATATCTTGCAACGAACAACTACACCACTCACAGGTGTACCTGGCGGGTAGCTTGCCATTAGCGCATCCCATTCCTGCTGCGTTAAGTTCATCTAAGCTTCCGCACCTCCTAATTATTGATTGATTATGCCCTACACAGTTGTCTTATTAACATGAATTCGGGTTAAGGACAAATTTTAACCCTGTGCCACGAAAGAATGAAAGTTGTAGACTTGGTGCAGGAAAGCAAGAATCAGGATTTTAGCTTATCTTGAACTGATGTTTATTAGTACGATCGCGCCCTTACTCTACACAAATCCAAATGCGATCGCGTTACCTTAACAATCACGAACCAATTATCTGCTTTAGCTTCCGTTCCAAAGCTTCGAGATTGCCAGCAGGCTCTATAATCGTGTTTGGATCGTCTTTAATCCTCAAAAAATGCTCCATTAAAGCTGCTTGTCGAACCGTTTCATGCTCTTTTCCTAAATGTTCTAATGCAAAATCAATTAGCTCATCATTTGTCATTTTTTGAAATTGCTCTTTCAACTCTTCAGACATATCTCTTGTCTCCATTTTGGTTTATATAAACAATTATGCGTTGTTCTGGAAATTGTCTAGGTTGTATAACAATGCACAAATCCTTGTTTGATAACGAATCAATTAAACGAATGTCGCATTTGAACTGTGCTGTCAACTTGCGTCCGATAAAATATAGCGAGCGAAGCTGTTCTAGGGTTGGTTCCATTAAGATTTAGCATATTTTATTGGTTTATCTTAATGCGATCGCGTCTCATATCTTTTTCATCTGTTGTACTTTTTGCTCGATTAATTTGGCGACTTCTTCAATTTCCGAGTGCGATCGCGTCCTTACTCTACACAAATCCAAATGCGGCTATAAAATAGAAAAGACTTTACGGATAGTTATTTGGATTTTCAACAAGCAATCCTTCGCTAGTAACTACAGCATTCAATTCAAGATCTGCACAAACAAAAGTTAAAGTTGGTAAACCGTTAGCAACACAAAGTGCATTGACCTCCAAAGCTGCTGCCAACTGCACGGCATCATAACCGCGAAGAGCATGAGTTTCAGCTAGCGCCATTGCCCTAGAAATCAATCCTGACGTAAGTTCTACGATTTGGTAAGTGCTTAGTAGATCGGCACGAAAGAGGTTACAAACAGTTGTAGCATCTGTGGGAGAAATTGTACCTCCACGCGATCGCCGAGTAATTGCAGCGACAATTTCTACAGGTGCGATCGCAGCAATAAAAAATTCATTATTTAAAGCAGGATCGAACAAATTATTTATCCAAATAGAACCCGTCTCGTTAATGTAGCGTTTAACAAGTGCGCTGCTATCAAGAAAATAGTCACTCACTTAACGGCGTTCCTCAAGTATTGTCTGAGAAATCGACTCGCCTTGAATCTCGATCGGGTTTCTTTCTTTTTGGTTATTAGGATGATGTGGCTTAATGTGATGAACTAGACCTGATGCCTGTAGTGCTTGATAAAATGCTCGACGCTTATATATTAACTCTTGAGATGCCAATCTCTCTTGCACGGCTCGATTTACTTGTTGCAATTCTTCAAAATCGAGCGTTTTGAGTTGGTCAAGAACTTGTTGTAATGACATTAATGTGACAATTCTCTTACTTCAGAAATTCTAAATCTACTCTACAATTTTCATTGTTTGAGAAGTCGTCTCACCTGAGCTAAGGCTTCTTCTCCTGGAATTGGCTCGACAGAACCATTTCGGACTTCATCTCGCCATCTTTTTGCTTCTGTTGTCCAAGCTGCTTGAATTGCTGGGTCTATATCAAACTCAAGGCTTTCTACCAACTTCTCTGCTAGAATCGCTCTCGACGCGCTAGGCAAAGATAAGATTTCTTCTGTCAGTTTTTGGTGCGATCGCATAACTACCCACAGAGTATCTAATCATGCTTTCAGTCTAACAAGAAAACGAGTCTAAACCCGCTTCCCTTACTAAATCTACTCTACAATTTTTTACCTTTTGCTTAGTGCGATCGCGCTACACAACGACAATTAATTTGATTCGTCTTCAGTAGATGCGATTTGTTGAATTCGAGCGGTTAAATCTTCTTCCCAACGATCGCTATTTAAATTTATACTAATCATTCGCCCTTGAGCTTTTGA
The DNA here is from genome assembly GCA_025454425.1 of Hydrococcus sp. Prado102. Classification (GTDB taxonomy): domain Bacteria; phylum Cyanobacteriota; class Cyanobacteriia; order Cyanobacteriales; family Microcystaceae; genus Hydrococcus. Next base: position 17,334 of record JALOOL010000051.1, read on the forward strand.
GCGATCGATATAATTGTGAAAAGCTTCTAGATCTTCTCGATGAGCCAGAACGTAGCGACGCAACTCATCAAGACTCATGGCATCATAATTAACTGTCATGGTTCGTATCCTCCTGTTGGCTTTATCTCAAAATCTAAATTTTCTCCAGCAAGTACATATAAATTGCCAGTACGCTCATCGAGTCGCACGAGTTCAATACTTTTATATTGCCATCTAGGATAGATAACATTAGTCAGTCGATAGCAGAGTCTATAAAGTCCTTGTGTTTGTTCGTTTGTAGGTTCCATGCTTAATTGACTTAACCAGAGCGATCGCGCTACCGTAACATCACGAACCAACGATCTGCTTTAGCTTCCGTTCCAAAATTTCGAGATCGCCAGCAGGCTCTATAATCGTGTTTGGATCGTCTTTAATCCTCAAAAAATGCTCCATTAAAGCCGCTTGTCGAATCGCTTCATGTTCTTGACCTAAATGTTCCAAAGCAAAATCAATTAGCTCGTCATTTGTCATTTTCTGAAATTGCTCTCTCAATTCAGACATACCTTTTGTCTCCATTTTGGTTTATATAAACAATTATGCGTTGCTCTGGAAAATTTCTAGGATGTATAACAATGCACAATTCTTTACTTGGTAACAAATCGATTAAACGAATGTAGCATTTAAACTGTGCTGTTAGCTTGCGTCCAATAAAGTATAGCGATTGAAGCTGTTCTGGGGTCGGTTCCATTGAGATTTAGCTTATTTTATTGGTTTATCTCAACGCGATCGCGCATTCTCAAAGCCTTTTCATCTGTTCTACTTTTTGCTCGATTAATTTGGCGACTTCTTCAATTTCCGAGTGCGATCGCGCCTTTTGCGTTATGACAACCCTAGAATATTTCTAAGTCGTTCTCGGTCTGCTGGTTTAATCTCAAAGCGGTTATTTTCAATATCTCTAACCCAACTCTGGCTTTTATCCATCATCCTTGCTAACCGTCTTTGACTCCAGCCTTTGGAAGTTCTAGCGGCGATGACTTGCTCTGCTGTGAGTTCGGATGCTAGCTTTTTGAGGGTTGCTCTTTTCGTTTTTTGTTTATCTTCATTCTCTGTCATCCCCTCGACTAGTTCTGCTGGCAATTCAAATCTGAGGATATAAGCATTCATGAGTCTCTGCCATTTGTGGCGAGGAGCAGGAGCAACGATGGAGCGGTGTTTATTAGCATCTTCAATCCAAAAGTTAATCGCTGCTTCTCCATCTTCAGGCACGTCGAGCAATTTTACCCAAAGCGGCTGAATTTCTCGATTGTAAGTCACCGGATCGAAAACGGGTTTAAAACCACAATCAAACAAAACTTCTAGATCGTTTTCAAATATCTGGATTCGATTTCTCTTGCGATCGCTTTCTAAATTAGCTCTGGCGATTGACTCCTCGCCATAGGCAACTTTCATCAGCGTTGAGACGGAAATTGCTGATGTTTGCTGCTGGGTTTTAAACAACAGCCAGAGCATCATGCGAGCGGCTCCTTCATGTTTCTGCCAAAGGCTCATCACCTTTTCTAGAACCAGTTTAGGCAGGACAACACATTCGTACAATGCCGTTTTTTCCTCTGCTCCCTGCTCGTTGAGGAAATATTTAGCCCACTGACCAGCTTTAATTCTAAAGCGAAGTCCAATAACGTGTTTGTTGCCAAAAGCATCTTCTTCAAACTGATGTTCGATATTGAGCAGATGCCAGAGTCGGCTTTCTTCAACGACAATTCTTTTAGTGCGATCGCTTTGGGGATAGTTAATAGAAACGAGTAGTTGACAGGGTTGTCGGACAAGAAATTTAATCAGGGCTAATTTATCGCGTCTGGATAGATCTTTTCTTTCGTCTAATCCCAAATAGGTTGCAATCTGTCTGTCGTCAATAACAAATGCCTCTTCCCAAGGTCGTTGTAGGGCAGTCGCACAAGCTGCATAGATAAGATGTATGCAAGCCGATCTAAGATTGAATTCGATCGCTCGCCAAGCTTTATCGCCCCCCAGAGCATGAGTATTTTCTAGATTCTCAGCAATGTGGAAGCGAAGCATTCCCCTTCCATACTGAAATCGTTGAGTATAAGAAATTTTCTCATCGGGTTCGGTTATCCAAGGAAGAGAACTACCTTGAGCCAGGAGATTGCAAGCTTCCCAAATGACTCTCGACGATGCGATCGCAGTTGTTGGGCTATTAACAAATAACTCTGGCGTAGCGAGGCTTTCGGGTTCCGTCCACCGACATTTTTTTCGGCGAATTTTTAGTGAAGGGTCGTTTTCTAGCGGAACCGGATGCAGAGTCGGACAAACAACAACGCACAGGGGATAAGGATAATATCCCAGACAGTTATTGCACAGACAGGCATTAATGCGGTAAAGATTTCCCTCATGTGCGATCGCTTGTGTGGGGCAGCGGGGACGACAAGCATCGCAAGCAATACATTCAGTTAAGATTGTGTAGACCATCGATCGGATACCAGCGAACAGTTTATTGGTTGTTGATTATAGGGTTTTAGCGATCCCGGATAAAGATTAGTTACTAAATTTTGATGGCTGACTGGTTTCTGTTTCGATGTTTTAAGTATGACACTATACTCGCTCTCATTTCTGTTCGTAGCGATCGTTACTTAAAAATTTTTGTTTTCATGTTGCGCCCCAGATAGAAATAATTAGTAAGAAAATAGAATACGTAAATCGTGTTTTTAACATTATCTTTTTTTATACTAATAAAAAAGTCATGAGAGAAAATCACTTTCTCTTCATGACTATAAAATAAAAAACCCTACCAAAAAAAGTTATCAATTCATGAAAACGCAATTTCGCATTATCGGAAATAACGACAGTCAGACCAATTACCAATTTGAGTAACAGCTTCGCTAGAATCGCGATCGCTATTAGAACTTTCCTGTGGCGCTTCTCCTGTCAAAGCAGCTTTTGCTAAAGCGCGTCGCATTATACTAACTAAATTTTCCCACGTAAGTTCTTGATAATCTAATAGATTTTCTTCTTCTAACAAACTTTGTAAATTTTTGAGTGCAGTAACAGCAGCATAATATTCTTCATTAAGGTCTGAAACTAAAGGAGTAGAAATTCTCAGCGGATCTCTTTGAATTGCTGCTAATGCTTGACGGACTGTTTTTCTAATCTCTTCTCTATATTCTTTTTGTCCGATTAACTTTTGCATATTCTTGCCTTTTTCGCAAGACGCATAAAGTGCGGGTAAACGATTGAGTGCGAAGGTACAAACTTCTACTTTATTAATATATTGAACGAGCGTTTCGGGATATTGTTTAATTTGCTTTTCTAACTCTTCCCGAACGAGAATTTCCATGACATTTTCATAAGTTTGGGGGATTTCTGGTTGGTTTTTCATTGTTAATAGACCTACGCTTTAGTGGAAATAAAATCAAAATAGTTTTTTTGTATATCTTTTTCAGTTATAACCAAGTAAATCTTGAGTGTCTAGTTAATTTCACTGAGAATCAAATACTTTACAAAAACTTTAAAGAATTTTATTAAAAATCAAGTGCCTCATTCCGGCTTTTATCTAGAGCTTAAAGGCCGATCGCGCTTACAAAATCTAGTTGTTGTCTCTTTCCTACCAAATTAAAGATATACTAACAGATCGCACCAATGCGATCGCGAGAACGAGTCAGATGTTACCAATTCGAGAATGCGTACTCCAAACCCCAGGTTACGTACCGGGCGAACAGCCCTTAACCAATGACTATATCAAACTAAATACTAACGAAAACCCTTATCCACCGCCGCCAGAAATCTTTGAAGCACTACAAGTAGAATTATCTAAAGTACGATTGTATCCCGATCCAGTGTCAACGCAACTGCGAAAAGCAGCAGCGGCGGTTTTTGGAGTAAATGTAGAGAATCTTATTGCGGGAAATGGCTCGGATGATATTTTAAATATAGCTATTCGCACCTTTGTCAATCCTGGAGAAGCAATCGCGTTTTTAGATTTAACCTATTCTCTCTACGATACGCTAGCAAAAATTCACGGTGCATCGGTTATAGAAATCCCTACCAACGAAAATTTTGAATTAAGCGAACCGATTGTTTGTCCGGGGGCGAAACTAATTTTTATCGCTTCACCCAATCCCCCCGTCGGAAAACACGTCAATCGCGAGTATTTAGAAAAAACTTGCGATCGCGTCAATGCTATTGTTGTTATTGATGAAGCTTATGTAGATTTTTCCCAAGAAAATCACCTAGATTTCCTACAAAAATACGATAATGTCATCATTACTCGTACCATGTCTAAAAGTTATAGCTTAGCAGGAATGCGAGTAGGTTTTGGTATCGCTTCCCCAAGTTTAATCGAACAGATGAATAAAGTTCGAGATTCTTATAACCTAAATCGCATCTCACAATCTCTAGGAACGGCTGCATTTGAATCTCATGCTTATTTCCAAAATATCTGGCAAAAAGTTCGTCAAACGAGAAGTCGATTGATAGCTTCGCTAAGAGATTTAAACTTTTTTGTATTTGACTCGGAATCAAATTTTGTGTTAGCTTCTCCTCAATGGATAAGTGCAGCAGAACTTTATTCCCAACTAAAAGAACGTAAAATTCTCGTTCGATACTTCAAGCATCCTCGTATTTCTAACTACGTGCGCATTTCTATTGGAACCGATGAAGAAATCGATCGCTTGTTAAAAGCTATTAAAGAAATCAAAACACAATAATTCTTTTTAGGGGAAAGGGGAACGTCCTTCCGAGGACAAGGAGGACAAGGGAGAAAAGTACACATTAAGTCTTCACTTAACTTAAATGTCGGGTTAAGTCCCACCCTATAAACAAGGCGGATACATCGAAGCGAAGCCTCGTGTTGCCAACGTTTTAGGGTTGGGATACAACCCGACCCACAAACAAACGCGCAGCAACAATATTCTATCACTCGTCTTGTATTGTGGTAGAATATTGTCATGATACTAAACTACGTCTACAGGATATACCCAGATAGCAAGCAAATTGACCTACTCAACGAGTGGTTAGAGACTTGTCGCGTCAGCTATAACTATGCGCTACGAGAACTCAAAGATTGGATTGCTTCTAGAAAATGCCCTATAGATAGATGTAGTTTGGAGTCTGAATATATTATGGCTGCGGATTATCCGTTCCCTAGCTATCACCAACAGCAAAACAACTTACCCAAGGCAAAGAAAGATTTTCCACGACTTGCTTCTGTTCCATCTCAAGTGCTGCAAACCAATACAAGAAGGTTGCATGACGCTTGGGATTTTTTTGTGAAAAGAGGTTATGGCTTCCCACGTTACAAGAAATATGGGCAGATGAAATCTATCTTGTTTCCCCAGTTCAAATCGAATCCTTTGACTGGTTGGCAGATACAATTGCCCAAGCTAGGGAAAGTGCAAATCAATTTGCACAGACCAATCCCTGATGGATTTGTTATCAAGCAGGTCAGGGTAGTAAAGAAAGCCGTAGGATGGTTTGCAACAGTAGCAATAGAATCGGATATTTCTCAACAACGTCCATTGCCTCATGGTCGTGCAATAGGTATTGACGTAGGATTGTTGTCCTATGTGGCAACATCAGATGGATATACCGAAAAGCGACCAAAGTTTTTCAAGACAGCTTATAGTCGGCTGAAAGTGCTACAAAAACGTTTGTCTAAAAAAATGAAACGAGGAAAGAACTACGAAAAAGCAAGAATCAAGTTAGCCAAACAACATAACCATATTGATTTCAAACGCAAGGATTATCAGTTCAAACTAGCTCACAAGTTATGTGATATGGCAAATACAATCTTTGTCGAAGATTGTGATTTTCGCATCATGGCAAAGGGAATGTTAGGCAAGCATACTATTGATGCTAGTTTTGGACAATTTAGGACAATATTAGAGTATGTAGGCAAGAAAAAAGATGTTTTTGTTGGCAAAGTAGACCATCGGGGAACATCTCAAACTTGCCCTAACTGTAGAACTGAAGTTAGGAAAGACCTAAGCGTCAGGCTGCATGAATGTCATGAGTGTGGTTATGTTGCGGATAGAGATATAGCCTCGGCTCAAGAAATTTGCAACCGAGGTCAAGAAACGTATCCAGGGACTCTGGAAAAGCAAGAAATTGTCTCTCAAGTCGTACTGTCGGGGGCTATGTGCCTAGATAAGTGGCGTATGGGGGGAGAAATGCCCAATCGC
>JALOOL010000001.1 GCA_025454425.1 Hydrococcus sp. Prado102
ATGAGAGTTAGTCTCAATAAGCTGCCATTTTATCAAAAAGGTCTAAGGGCTATGAATATTATACAGCAAGCTTTCTAGCTACCTTGTCACCCCGTCAGCGAAAGCGCCCTGGAATGTTATGAATAAATTGATAGTCCATCTGCATACTGTAGCAGTGCTTTTTGACACTCCACCGAGTCTTTGGGGCACTAACTTTTCAAAACTAGACTTTAACTTTTTTATTAAAACAGGAGTTGTATGTTTCTTCTAGATCGATCGTACAACAAACGGACTTCGCACATATATATGCAAAAGAGAAAATTTTATTAAGCATAGCGATCGCACTGTCATAATTCTTCTTCAATGGCTGCCACAATTAAAACGCCGATTTTGGCTAAAGTTGTAGAATCATTGTCCTACACCTGAAAAAGCTTGAAAATAAAGCATCCAATGACAAAAAAGCAAGATTCTACGAGCGGCATAGCCCCAATAAAGAATGTAGCAGACAAGATCTTGCCCGTCGCACCACTTTTATCGAGCCATAAAGCAGAGTGGCACAACATTTTTCTTGCCTATTATCAACTACCTGCTTGTGAAATTCCCAAGCACTATCTCAGTCAACATACATTTACAATCTGTAGTGAATTAGGCAGCCCATCTTTAATCGAATGTAGTTTGGATAATCGGCTTAAACGTTATTATTTCCAAAGTGGAGATATTATCTTTTGTCCCGCAGATGTTGGCAAATCGTTAGTTTGGGAACAAAAAAACAGTTGTATACTGCTTGCACTCGAACCTCAATTGGTCGAAAAAATTGCTTATGAATCGCTCGTTCCAAAACATATTGAATTTGCGCCGCAATTTAAGTTCGTCGATCCATTAATTCAACATCTTGCATGGGCGCTTAAGTCCGAACTTGAGTCGGGTTGTCTATCGGGTCGTCTTTATGCAGAGTCAGCAGCAGCAATGCTTGCAGTGCATTTACTCAAAATCAACTCACCTCTAAAACAATCCATTCAAGAGTATAAAGGTGGATTGCCTGCGCACAAACTGGATCGGGCGATCGCGTATATTAACGAATATCTTGCTCAAAATATAGGGCTGTCTGAATTGGCTCAAGTTTTGGATATGAGTCAATACCATTTTGCTCGGCTATTTAAGCAGTCAGTGGGTATTACTCCCCATCAATACTTAATTAAACAACGTGTGGAACGAGCAAAGCAGCTACTGCAACAGCGCGATGTAAGTATCGCTGATATTGCGCTTCAATGTGGATTTGCTAACCAAGGGCATCTGAGCTATCACTTCAAACGTCTACTAAACATCACGCCAAAAGCCTTTGTAAATAGCAGCAAGAATCTGTAAAAAGAGCAATAACCTGTAAGACCGCCAACTAAGCAAATCTATATCCTTAAGCCAAGGTTGAGTTGCCTAAGCGCAGTAGGCAAGTTACTTTGATTCAACTCAATACTTCCAGTTATTTGTACATCCTTTAAAAAGGTGGTTCGGTATGCCAAAAGAATGCGTCAATCCAGCATCCTTATTTTCGGGCTTAAAATATGGCTTCTCTCAAATCGTTACTAGTGTCGGCGGACGGACAGTATATTTATCCGGTCAGACTCCATTTAATGATCGAGAACAAATTGTCGGTTCCACTCGTTCTGAGCAGATGCGCCAATGTTTAAGCAATATTCAATCGGCAATGGAAGCTATCGGTGGGTCGCTTAAAGATGTCGTGTCATTGCGTATATACATGGTTGACTACGACCCAGACACAGAGATCGATATAATTGCTGATGGTCTTAAAGAGTTTTTTGCTGATGGTAATCCACCTGCAACCACTTGGATTGGTATTTCTTCTCTTGCTGTTAAAGGTTTTTTAATAGAAATTGAGGCAACAGCGGTTTTGGAGTAACAAATCGCACTAACCGAAACGAAACAATAATTATCTTCCATCTGGTTAGCCCAGTCGTTCGATCGCGATCGCTATTACATTGGGAATTAAATAGAAAATATCAGGATAATAAGTGGTTAGCTTGCTGAGCCGTCGGAAAACACTACATATGCAGTATGGGATGTTACACTACGAAAGATTATTGAGTGTAGTGAAAATCCATGCAAGTTTTATCACCTTATGGAAAAGATGTTCTTACCGAGCTAAAAGACATTTATGGCTTCAATTCAGTCGAAGCAGCAGCAGAATTTGTCATTCATCATATAAAGCAGCAGTACCAGTTTCAAGTAGTTTCAGTTGAAACATTACATATTGCTTATGGGCTGGTTGCAAAGCTCAAGGCTGATGGCGAGATTTATCATCTCAAATTTGCTTCGCATTCGATGCAAGAAAATCCAGACCAACTATTTCCGTGGCTGGATTACGCACGAAAGCAAGGAATTTTTCTGCCTGAAATCATTCGTGCGACTAATGGCAAATGGTATTTATCGCCATTGAAGAATGTAGAGTCAGATTATGATGTCGTTTATCTAATGCGTGACGTTCCTGGAAAACCAATGGAGCGAGCCAGCAAACAATTATTAAAGCAGTATGCCGAAGCAATGGCTCAGTTTCATCGGGTTGGGTTTGAGTATGCACATCCAGTCTTGGGGGCTGATGATTGGACTTGGGAAAGCCAGTGGGAAGATCGCCACGACCTACGGAACGATCTCAAAGATTGCCCTCTCATCTCACAAGAGCTTGTCACAGAATCGATGCGCGCGATCGAAGAAACGGAAGTTTGCGTTTTGCCCCAAACAGTTATTCACAGGGACTTTCGATTTTGCCATGTCTTCTTTCAGGATGATTCCTTGAGCGGCGTTATTGATGTCGACCAGTCAACACAGGGTGAGCGATTGCTCGACTTATGTATTGGACTAGCTAGCAGTTCGTCACCAGTAGGAGGAAGCTTTTTGACATTCGAGCAACTTCAGGACACTTTATCGATGTACCACCGATGTTTATCATTGAATGAGTCTGAGAAATCAGTCTTCAAGGGAGTCCTTGTTTATGCCTTTCTTGAAACACTTAACGATCTGTCTCAAGAGAACGCTAGCGAGCAAGATATTAATATGACGCAAATCCTCTTGCGCTCAATTCTTAAAGCTTCAGAGAAAGAGTTACTCGGTAGTCTGTAGTTGAGGCAAGCTAAGAGTTCAAATGCAACATCAGTTAGTGCTTGTGTTTGAATCTTCTTGCTCTGGGTTTGTGAGATCGCCCGATTCTACATCTTCAACACCCGCCTCGCCGCTACTTACTTCTTTACTAAACTGCCAATCTGTCTTTTTCCCTACAACCATGCCAATTTTTCTGCCAATATCCTTACCTTTTGGCCCTAATACGGCTCCCCCTACGACACCGCCAATGACAGCAGTACCAGTCTCGCCGATAAACTTACTGGTTGTATTTCCCAACCAAGTTCCCGTCGCCGGATCGGAAGCTGAGGGCGATTTTGCCGATTCTTTTTGGTTGAGTTGATGGGCTGCGTCTTCGCCTAGTTGTCCGCCAATCGCCTGTCCTACTACCGAGCCGAATACCGTGCCAGCAGGCCCTAAAACAATGCGACCCGCTACCCCGCCAGCAACACCTCCAACTGCTTCCCCAACGATTTCACCGCCTCGTCTTTGCAGTTTGGATTGAAGTTTTTGCCCTAGCGGTTCGTCACTTTCTTGAGGTTGGTTTGCTTGACGGATCGCCTCCTCACCGAGTTGCGATCCAAGGGTAAACCCGACTACACCCCCGATCTGTGCGCCTAAAGGTACCCCAAGAGGGCCCATGACTAACCCAGCAGCAACGCCGCCAACCGAGCCGCCAACAACTTCCCCAACGCCTGCTCCGATCAGGCTTCCCCCAAGTTCTTGCAGCTTATTTTGTGATTCTGGAATGCTGATGTTACCGCCCACATAAACGACGGACTGAGCGACTACCTGACCTGCTTGAGCGGTTGAAGTGCCGATCGCGTCTCCAATGCTAACAGTCGTATCTGCAACTATTTTACCTGCTTGAGACGTGACGGTTCCAATAGCCATTCCTAAATTAGTAACTGTTTGCGACCATGAATTTAAGTGTGGTTTTTCCTTGGCGATCGCTTCTCCGGTATCGGCAGCAGTCTGGGCAACGGCTTTCCCAACCTCTAATGCGGCTGTGGCGATCGCGGCTCCTAAGTTAGCGGTGGTTTCTGTGAAGGTTTTTCCTGTGTGGGAAGTCGCCTCTTCTATTGCTTGTCCTAAGCCAGCAGCAATAGCAGCAAAAAATCCTTGTTGTTCGCTCGTCTGAGATTTTGGAGATGAAGGGTTGCTCTTTGAATGCGTTGGCTCGTCTAAAGATTGCGCTTCATTCTTGACAGTGAGATCTGACATAGAAAAGTCCTCAAACGGTGATTGGTGACTGGCGATTGGGCTATTTCCCAATCTATTAGTTAAGGCAGGGGAATTTCGAGGTCTGACTTGTTGGCTCGGATAAAATCTTGACATTTACATGCTTTTATGATAGAGAAGACAATAAATTATCGAACGGCAAGACAATAGTATTGCGATCGAGGATGAAAGTTTTATCCAAAAAAGCAATGAGTGCTAATTATGAAAGCGCCATTAAAATCGCGAGTTGAAGGCTTTCAACCCACATAATTTTTAAGTAATATGTCTGAAAGCCGTATAAGTTTTGCTGGTTGATTTTTCCGTTTTTAGGAAAGCTTTGTCGCTATTTCGCACAATTATATATTATCGTTTTGCTTCTCACAAAGCTAGTTTTGCTTGTATTAGAAATTCTTGGAGTATTGATAATAAGCAAAGCAAATCAAGGAGAGCGATCGCTTCTATTACCTTAACTCAATGTAAAATTCAATTATTTTTTATCTAAGAATTTCTTCTAATTGATGTTGCTGCCAAAGCGACTGGTATAATCCCGATCGCGTAACTAATTCGCCATGAGTGCCGATTTGCACGATTGCTCCTTTGTCCATCACAAAAATTCGATCCGCTTTCGCCGCTGCTGAGAGTTGATGAGAGATAAAAATTACCGTTTTTTCTTGGGTTGAAGACAGATTTTGCAAAATTTGCGTGGCGGTTTGATTGTCTACGCTAGAGAGGGCATCGTCCAAAATTAACACGGGTGCATTGGTTAGTAATGCCCTTGCCAAAGCAGTACGCTGTCTTTGCCCGCCTGAAAGAGTAATACCGCGCTCTCCAACAACAGTTTCGTATTCTCTGGGAAAATTAAGGATTTCGGGATGTATTTGCGCAATTTTTGCTGTATATTCGACTTCGGAACGCTCTTTTAGCGGGTCGCCGTAGCGAATATTATCTTGAATGGTACTGCTAAAAAGAAAACTGTCTTGGGGAACATAGGCGATCGCCCGTCGCAAATCCGATAATTGAATTTGGGTAATATCCCAACCATCTAAAAATAACTGTCCTGAAGAGATATCGAGCAAGCGAGGAATCGTATTGGCTAAGGTTGATTTACCCGAACCAATCGAACCGACAACAGCAATAGTTTCGCCAGCTTTGATGCTAAAGTTGAGATCGCTTAAGGCGGGCATTGTAGAGCCAGGGTAAGTATAACTTAGATGACGCGCTTCGATCGCGCCTTTGACTTGCTCTAGGGGTAAAGAGATGCTTTCAGGCGTATTTTGAATTTTAGGTTGTGCTTGAAAAATTGCTTCCACGCGATCGATACTAACTTCTCCGCGTTGATAAGCGGTAATGGTAAAACCGAGCAAAGCTGTCGGAAAAACTAATTGTTCGACTAATATTAATAAAGCGACAAAATCCCCAACTGTAATTTCTCCACGAGCGATCGCTCTCGTTCCAAAAGCAAGCAAAACTAAAAAACTGACGTAAGATAAAGCTTCTATAAGGGGAAAAAGTGCGTTGCGGGTTTGCGCCAGCTTTAAATTTGCCCTCAGCAATTGTTGATTTTGTTTGCGAAAGGCGAGACGTTCGTTTTCTTCTTGGGCATAGATTTTAATCAATGCCATGCCGCTTGTATCTTCTTGGATTAATTCGCTAAGATCGGAAAGTTTTTCTTGAACGGTTCGCTGTTGTTCTTGCAAGCGCTTGCTGAATAGTTGTACTACTAGTAACATGAGCGGATAAACCGCAACAGCGGCGATCGTTAAAGGAACGTCAATGCCTAACATTACTGGCAGTCTCATGCCATAAGCAAAAAAAGTATTAGCTAAACTCAAGATGGCAAATCCCACCAAGCGACGAATACTATCCACATCGCTAGTGGCGCGGTTCATTAAATCTCCCGACGTATTGAGAGAAAAATAGGCGGGTTCGAGGGTGAGGAGATGTTGAAAAATGCTTTGTTTGAGTTCGTATTCTACCTGACGACCAACCCCAAAAAGGGCAACGCGGGAAGTCATGCGAATAACCCAGACAATTGAAGACAGAAGGATTATTTGCCAAACATAATGCCAGATTTGTGCGAAGGTAAAAGCTTGACGCAAGCTATCGACGCTATCTCGAATGAGTAAGGGAATATACACGCCAAGGGCATTAACTACTAATAATGCTACGACACCTAGTAGCATCGATCGCCAGTGAGGACGTAAATATGCCCCTAATTTTTTGAGTCGAGAATTTGCCATTTGTCTTTTTTACTTTTTCCTTTGTCCCTGGCTATTGGTTGGGGTTTCTAAAGTTTAACGAAAAGTTTCGCTCTCGACTTCTGACTCTTGAATCTTTTCTTGGGTTGAAATTTATGTAATAAGCTAACAGGCATTCAAATTGGTGACAAATTTTAGGGAATAGGGAGTAGGGAAAGTCGAAAGTCGAAACTCGAAACTCGAAAGTATTGATGAAGTCGGAATTAAATTTACTACTAAACTACTGTAAAGACGAGGCATGGGGGCTGTAAAGACGCGATATATCGCGTCTCTACTTCCGCCCATTGAATGCCGTCGCGATTATATTGCGTCTCTACGTTGAACGTTGAATTTTGGATCTCGGTTGAACTTTTCTAAAAGCGATTACATTTGAGCGACGATTTCAGTAAGCGCAGGTTTAAGCGTTGGATACTGGTATTGAAATCCAATTGCTTGAGTCGCTTTTGGCAAGACTTGTTGACCTTCTAAAACAACTTTGGCACTTTCTCCCAATAAAAGTTCTAGCGCAAAATCGGGCACGGGCAACCAAGAAGGACGATTAATGACTTCTCCTAGCGTTTGACATAACTGACTCATGCGAACGGGATTTGGGGCTGTTGCGTTGTAAGTTCCCTCTATTTCGGGACGTTTTAGCGCTTGTATTATCAAATTTACCAAGTCTTCTCGGTGAATCCAAGAAAACCACTGACGACCGTTTCCTAACGGGCCTCCTGCAAAGATTTTAAAGGGAGGAACCATTTTTGCTAAAGCTCCTCCATTGCCTAAAACAATCCCAATGCGTACAATAACTAATCGAACGCCTGCTTCTTTAACTTTTTTGGCTTCTGTTTCCCAAGCTTGGCATACTTGAGCGAGAAAATCACTTCCTGGAGCGCTATTTTCATCGAAGGTTGCTGTTTCGCTCGTTCCATAATAGCCAATGGCTGAGGCATTGACGAGTACGCTAGGTTTGGGATTAGCCATTGCGATCGCTTCAACTAATTTTTGAGTTCCCAGTTGACGACTTTCAAGAATTGCTTTTTTGTGTTCTGGAGTCCAACGTTCTGCGATCGGTTCTCCTGCTAAATTTACTACTCCATCGCACCCAGCAATTTTTTGTTGCCAATCTCCCGATTCAGTAGGTTGATAAACGACAATTTCTACATTGTGAAATATTCGTTGAGCGCGTTCTAAATTACGAGTGAATACTAAGATTTGATGCCCTTCCGCTTTTAGTTTTTCTACCAAGCGACTGCCAACAAATCCACTGGCTCCAGTAATTGCAATTTTCATTGTTATTAGTCCTTAGTTAAAATTTTTATTTATCTTGATATCCCATACCATTCGTTTCAGCATAGCGGTGCATGAAACGCATAAACCTATCCCAATGTTCGTCGCGATCGATTTCAAAACCGCATTCAACTCTCAGGATTTCGTCTCCTTCATCGCCTCCAAAAATAAATTTTAGCGAAGATGGTTCTACACTAATTTGTCCTTCTGAATCGATTAGACGTAAATCTCCATAAGTTCGTTTGGTAAAACTTTGAAATCTTTCTATAGCTTTTAAAGTCTTAAAAGTCATTAAAACGCTGCGTAAACCCGTATTTTTTTCTTTGCGCAAGCTCACGTTGGTCAACTCTTCAGAAAGACCGACAAAAAATTCTATTGATGGATTGGCAGAAGACATTTTAAATGAATTTGATTAATCTATTTTTTAAAAACTTTTTTAAAACATTTATTTTTGATAAATTGAAGCCTGAAGTGTGTATAAACTCACTCTTCAAGCTTCAAGTCCCAGGAATTATTCTGGTTCGCCACCTTGGATTTTAAGTAGGAGAAATCCCCAAGATAAACCGACAAGAGTTAATACAATAGATAGGATTGCTCCGTTAAAAAGCATACTTTCAGCAGTCACGTCTATTTCTCCTTTGTTTCCAAGAAAAATTGCTATTTTTTTTGATTAAATTGCTTAAAAGACGCTCGACTACGGTTGAGCCAAGCGAATTTGCAGCTAATTTTTAGTCATTATAGGTATTGTAGAGCATCGCTCCTCTTTCTTCCTACTCACTAGAATTAAACTGACGAGAAAAAATGGTGTCCCAATCAACTACAAACCCTTCACAACAGCTTCGTTTGGCGATCGCAATGGGCGATCCAGCAGGAATCGGCGCGGAAGTTATCCTCAAAGCACTGGCAGATTCATCGCTCAAAGATAAATGTCAATTAACCGTCATAGGCACTAGATCGCTCTTAGAGCAAGCTTACAAGCGTTTGCGACAACTTCCTACAATAAATGAAAATGACCTCGCCAATCCCGACGAATTTACGATTCGCAACGTATCGATTGAAAAAACAACAGCCGCACAAATTGCGATTGGCAATGGGAATGCAGCTAGCGGAGAAGCAAGTTTTGCGTATTTAGAAGAAGCGATCGCCCTGACTCAGAAAGGAGAATTTCAAGGAATTGTCACCGCACCGATCGCGAAATCGTGTTGGAAAGCAGCAGGTCACGATTTTCCAGGACAAACAGAAGTGTTGGCGCATCGTGCGGGAGTCGAGAAATTTGGGATGTTATTTGTAGCGCGATCGCCTCACACGAATTGGACGTTGCGTACCCTGCTAGCAACAACGCATATTCCTCTCAATCGAGTTGCGACTACTCTCAATCGGGAACTGATGACCTTGAAACTCGATTTATTAATCGATTGTCTGAGTAAAGATTTTGGCATCGATCGTCCTCAAATTGCGATCGCGGGTTTAAATCCCCACAGCGGCGAACAAGGACAACTAGGAACCGAAGAACGAGATTGGTTAATGCCCTGGTTGGAAGCAGAACGAGAAAAACGCCCTAAAATAAAGCTTATCGGGCCGATTCCTCCCGATACGATGTGGGTAACGCCCGGTCAAGCTTGGTATGGCGATCGTTCCCAGAATGCTGCGGACGCTTATTTAGCCCTGTATCACGATCAGGGATTAATACCAGTTAAATTAATGGCATTCGATAGGGCAATTAATACTACTATTGGACTGCCATTTGTTCGGACTTCTCCCGATCACGGTACGGCTTTTGATATTGCACAAAAAGGAGTGGCTAACGCTAGTAGTATGAAAGCCGCGATCGAATTGGCGGCTGAGTTAGTTCAACAAAGAAGAAATGCTGAGTGAGTTTGAGTTAGATTTTGTTATGTCTAGCGTAATATCTTTAGCTAAAAATTTTATCGCGATCGCTATAACGCGATATCTTTATGCCAAAAAAAGTTTTGGCAGTTATCTATGCTATTGCTAATTTTTTTCGGTATCTTATCCTGTGTAATTAGTTCTCAAGCAGATAATTCAAGAACGTCTAAATTATAAAATAGTTCCGGTGAAAAAAGTTCGCGGATTATCAAAATTAGAAAAGTTAATTTAGTTTACACTGCCAAAAATTGCTGAATTACATCTTGACTTAACTCATCGGTAGAACCAGAAGCAACAATTCCTCCCTTTTGCATGGCATAATATTTATCAGCTTGGCGAACGAAATGTAAATGCTGTTCTACTAATAAAACAGATATTCCTGTCGCTTCAATAATACGACGAACAGCCGCTTCAATTTCTAGAATAATTGAAGGTTGAATTCCTTCAGTTGGTTCGTCTAAAAGAAGTAATTGAGGTTCGCCCATCAAAGCGCGTGCTATTGACAATTGTTGCTGTTGTCCGCCGCTTAAATCGCCTCCCATGCGAGATAACATTGTTTTTAAAACTGGGAAAAGTTGAAAAATTTCTTCAGGAATTCGTTCGTTTCCTTTTCTTCCGTTTGAACGTGCTTCTACCCCTAATAATAAGTTTTCTTTTACCGTCAGACGAGGAATAATTTCTCGTCCTTGAGGAACGTATCCAATTCCCATTCTTGCACGTTTGTCAGTTGAAATTCCTGTTAGAGAATGTCCCTCATAAATAATTTCTCCAATTCGAGGTTTTAGCAATCCCATAATCGTTTTTAACAGCGTTGTTTTACCTACGCCATTGCGTCCTATTAAACAAACCATTTGTCCTTTTGGTACGCTTAAATCGACATTACGAAGAATATGGCTTTCGCCGTAATAAACATTTAAATTAGAAATTTGTAGCATTGGTGACTGGGAATTGGGGATTGGTAAGATTAAGGAAAGGATAAAATATAAATTTACAGTTCATAATTCATAATTCATAATTCCTCCTGATGTCCTAAATACACCTCAATTACGCGAGGATCGTTTTGAATTTCATCCATATTTCCTTCGCACAAAACCGAACCTTGATGCAAAACAGTGACTCGACGAGCAATTTGTCGAACGAATTCCATATCGTGTTCGATAACAATAATTGAATGACGTTCTGCTAGCGCTAATAACAAGTTACCGACATTTTCTGTTTCTTCGTCGGTTAAACCCGCTACGGGTTCATCTACTAATAATAATTCGGGCGACTGCGCGACTAACATTCCAATTTCTAAGCGTTGTTTTTCTCCATGAGAAAGCAACGCTGCTTTTAATTCCGCTTTTGCATACAAACCAACAGTTTCTAATAAACTTGCGACATTTTTGCTTTCAGAAGTAGAAGAACGACCAAATAAAGTTGCAAAAACGTTTTTGTTACTATTACAAACTAAATCTAAATTTTCTCGCACGGTAAGATTTAGATAAACTCGTGGCGTTTGAAATTTGCGTCCGACTCCCATACGAGCAATACTATGTTCGGGGATACGTTTGGTATTGCGTCCTTTAAATAATACTCTTCCTTCGGTTGGTTGAACTTTTCCCGTGATGATATCGAGAAAGGTTGTTTTTCCCGCACCATTAGGGCCGATAATTACGCGCAATTCTCCAGTATCGAGACTGAAATTTAACTGATTGAGTGCTTTAAAACCGTCAAAACTAACTGTAAGATTTTCTATTTCTAGGATTTTTTCATTCATGAGTTTTGCATTGCTTGGGAACTATTTCTTCTCGTTCTTTTAGTATTTCTGGGTCTTCTTCTACACTAGGATAGGTAACAAGACGGGGACGAAATAAGCGCGATCGCAATTTCTGAATCCCTCCCACAATACCTTCTGGCAATACAGTAACGACAATTAAGAATAATGCGCCTTGGAAAAATACCCAAACATCGGGAAATTCTTCGCTCAAGAATGTCTGCGCCCATCTAACTAAAACCGTACCGATAATTGCTCCAAATAATGTCGCTCGTCCTCCTACAGCTACCCAAATTACCATTTCAATTGAAAAGGCAACGCTTAAGGCATTACTAGGCGTAATAATGCCTGTTTGTACGGTATAAAGTGCCCCAGAAATTCCAGCAATCGCCCCCGAAATTGCAAAAACTAATACTTTAAATCCTGTCGGATCGTAACCGGAAAAACGTACTCGCATTTCATCGTCTCGAATGGCAACTAATAATCGTCCAAAACGTCCAATAGTTAACCAGCGACACAAGAAATAGGTTAAGACTAATAAAACTATAGTAGTTAGATAAAAGCCTCTTTGTGCCTCAGCAGAACTAGCAAGAAATCCAAAAATAGGTTGGGTGTCAGTTTTTAATCCATTCGTCCCATTAATTAACTTTTGCTGTCCGTTAAAGAAGTTAAAGAAAACCAATAAAGCGGCTTGCGTTAAAATTGAAAAATAAACGCCTTTAATGCGATTGCGGAAGATTAAATATCCTAACAATCCAGCAATGATTCCTGGGACAACAATAATAGCGACAATGGTTAATGGAAAAGAATAAAAAGGCTTCCATACCCAAGGTAATTCGCTAACTCCGTAGAGGCTAAAAAACTCTGGTAATTGTCCTGGCGGCAGTTGCAAATTAAGATACATGGCAAACGCATAACCGCCGAGGGCAAAAAAGATACCGTGCCCCAAACTTAGCAGACCGGTATAACCCCAAATTAGATCGATTCCCAATGCCGCGATCGCCAGCGATAAGATTCTTCCTAATATTTTTAGGCGAAAGGCTGGTAATAATAATGGCATCGCGATCGCTAAAATTAAAGCAACGCCAACTACAATTTGTCCTTCAATTAACAAGTTTTTTCGCTTTCTAATGTCTTGAAGTCCCATAATTTATTATCTAAATTTCAGCAGTACGTCCTTTAGGCGGAAATAATCCAGCGGGTTTAACTTGCAGGAAGGCAATAATTAAAGCAAATACCATCACCTTTGCCATGCTGCTATCAGCGAAGAAGAGAAAGAAATCCGTTAAGGGCTTGAGCCAGGTAACGGGCGATAATATTAATGCCAGAGTTCCGCTACCGATAAGGTAATTGATAATTCCAATTCCCATAGCCGCCACAATCGTTCCCACGAGATTGCCGACTCCGCCGACGACAACTACCATAAAAGTATCGACAATATAGGCTTGTCCGGTATTAGGGCCAACAGAACCCAATAAACTAATCGCACATCCCGCAATGCCTGCCAGTCCAGAACCCAACACAAAAGTGAGGGCATCGACTTTGGCGGTAGGAATGCCCAAACACGCACTCATAGAACGATTTTGCGTTACCGAACGAATGCGCAATCCCCAAGTCGAACGGTTCAAAAACCAGTAAGTACCGAGAAGACAAAGAATCGTCAAAGCGATGATAAAAATTCGCGCATAGGGCATCTGAACTCCTAAAATTGCAAACCCGCGTCGCAACCAAGCTGGTGCGGTTACGTCAACGTTTCTGGCACTAAACCAGGGTCGAATTAAAGCGGTTTGCTTGCTTTGTGCAATTAAAAATCCCGCTCCGGTTGCGATCGCGCCCGATAAAACGAGTAAAATTGCAATAGCCCATCCGCGTATTCTTTCCCAATTAATGCGGCGACTAAGAACGGCTAAAGCGCCAAAGTAAAACAGGCAGAAGACTCCTATGCTAATAACCAGAAGCCAACTGACGCTGCGGACGAATTGTTGCAAGATTAAACTCACGCCCCAAGTTGCCAGTAGCGTTTCTAACGGTCGTCCGTAGAGAAAGCGAATTACGCCCCTCTCCAAAGCTAACCCTGCTAAACCCGCAACTAAAAACGCGATCGGCAGAGAAACGATAATATAGAAACTAAACCAAGGTTCGCCCAAGGGTTTGAAGACGTTTTGCACGACAAAGGTAGTATATGCGCCTAACATCATTAATTCGCCGTGGGCGAGGTTAATTACCCCCATCAATCCAAACACAATTGCTAACCCCAGCGCGGCAATTAGCAATACCGAACCAATACTAATGCCGTTAAATAATCCTTCTAGTAATGCAGACACTTGTTTCTGTTATTGGTGATTGGCGATTGGCGATCGGGTATTAGTGAATGGGATTGTTTACTACTCGCTATTTATATTCCCCAATCATCCAGTATCCCGATATTCCATTCACCAGTTATTGTAGGGGCGCATGGCGTGCGCCCTCAGTTATCAGTTAGAGCAAATAACAAGCTGTGAAAAAAGTGATAGACTTCTTGACAATGCTCGCCATTTAATATTCATCGATTAATCGTTGAAAACCTCGTATACAAAATACAAGGCTTACGGAGCGGTTACTGTTTGCAATGAACTTTATGCGCGATCGCAGTAGTTTTTATGCCTTATATTTACCGCCTTTGTTAGGATCTGTCCAATCACAGGCATACCCTTTAGTATCGGGAACAAACTGATTCCAGGGTAGAGGTTCGACGGCTTTGGGAGTAGACCAAACGATGTCAAACAGACCGTCCTCTCTAACTTGACCGATACGTACCGTTTTGGAAATGTGATGGTTGACAGCCATTTTAACCGGGCCTTCAGGTGCGGCAAATTCCTGACCGACAGCAGCAGCGCGAACTTTCTCTAAGTCATCTGCCGTACCTGCTTTCTCGACTGCCTGCTTCCACAGGTAAACCATGATATAGGCAGCTTCCATCGGGTCGTTGGTTACGCGGTCTTCGCCGTATTCTTTTTTGAAAGCAGCGACCCACTTTTGATTTTCTGGCGTATCTACCGTTTGGAAATAGTTCCAAGCAGCATAGTGACCGATGAGATATTCTTTCCCAATTTGTCTGACTTCCTCCTCAGCAACGCTGACCGACATCGTAGGATACTTATCGGGTGTCAATCCTGCTGCTTGAATTTGTTTAAAGAAAGCCACGTTGCTATCGCCATTTAGCGTATTAAAGATTACGCCGCCATCGGGTAAAGCTTGCTTGATTTTGGTAATGATAGCAGTTACTTCGGTATTGCCCAAAGGAAGATAGTCTTCCCCTACTGTTTCGCCGCCTTTCGCCTTTAACTGTTCTTTGATGATAGTGTTGGCAGTACGGGGGAAAACATAATCAGAACCAACGAGATAGAATCTTTTACCCTTATTTTGTAACAGCCAATCTACGGCAGGTTCGATTTGTTGATTGGGGGCTGCACCTGTATAGAAAATGTTTTTAGAACATTCCTGTCCTTCGTATTGAACGGGATACCAAAGCATATGGTTTTTGGACTCAAAAACAGGCAAAACTGCTTTGCGACTCGCTGAAGTCCAGCAACCAAAAACGGTAACAACTTTATCTTCGTCGATTAGCTTAGTTGCTTTTTCTGCAAAGGTAGGCCAATCAGAAGCGCCATCTTCTTCAACCGCTTCGATTTGTTTTCCAAGAACGCCACCTGCTGCATTAATTTCTTTGATAGCAAGTTTCTCTGCATCTACAACAGTTGTCTCGCTAATTGCCATTGTACCGCTCAAGGAATGGAGAATTCCTACTTTAATGGTATCGCCGCTAGCCGCAGCTACAGGACTCGCAGCAGGACTAGCCCCCGTTGTTGGCGTTGTTGGGGCGGTTGTGGTCGTATCGCCGCCTCCGCTGCAAGCTTTTAACAATAAGCTAGTTCCTAATGTTGCAGAACCGTAAATTAAAAACTTCCGTCGTCCAAATCGCTTTTTCATAGAGAGATTTTGATTATCCTTGTTTAGAATTAAGTTGAAGCTAAATATTCGGCGAGACTATAACGCGATATTTAAATCAACCGAGAATAGTAGAGCTAGGCGATCTCTCAAATTGTATTTTTCTATACATTTTTATACTGGTTTAAGATTTGGTTAATACCCGATCTCCCATGTGAAGTTTGATGAAGTTTTTAATGGTTTCTAACCCTTCTTTGGTTTTTAAATTTGTGAAAACAAATGGTCGATCGCCGCGCATTTTTTTTGCATCTCTTTCCATTACATTAAGATCGGCTCCGACAAAAGGTGCTAGATCGATTTTATTAATTACTAAAAGATCTGATTTAGTAATACCCGGCCCGCCTTTGCGGGGAATTTTATCGCCTGCTGCAACGTCGATAACATAGATAGTTAGATCGACGAGTTCGGGGCTAAAAGTTGCCGCTAAATTATCGCCCCCGCTTTCTAAAAATACTAAGTCTAGATTGGTAAAATGGGTTTCTAATTGTTCGATCGCGGCTAAATTCATCGACGCATCTTCTCTAATAGCAGTATGAGGACAACCGCCCGTTTCTACCCCTAAAATACGATTGGGTTCTAATGCCTGAGAACGAACTAAAAATTGCGCGTCTTCTTGGGTATAAATATCGTTAGTAACGACAGCAATTTGATAGCTATCTCGCAGAGATTTACATAAAGCGTCTAGCAAGGCAGTTTTTCCCGAACCAACTGGGCCGGCTATACCAACTCGAAAAGAAATCATAACGCAATTCGCCTCCTTAACAGTTATCAGTGACCAGTTATTAGTTATCAGTTCACTGTTCGCCGCTCTAAAACAAAAAGATATTTAAATATTAATTTTAAATTCGGTTTTGCGATCGCAACTCTTAAATCCAGATGTTACTTTAGAGTTAACCTAGGAATCTTACGTGTCTACCTAGGGCGCGTGCGAACAAAGTTTTTAGCTAATTAAAGACTAAAAAATCGGAAATTTCATCATGACAGTTGAAATCGACAAAGTAACGACAGGTCAAATTCTCATTTCAATCATCTGGATGCTTATATTTCCAACATTAGTTCTTTTTCTTTCAGGAGATTGGTTTTGGGTTGAAGGCTGGATTTTTGATATTTGGTTTATTGTACTGGGCTTTTCAACCATTATTTACGTATATCGAAAAGACCCAGCCTTACTTGCAGAAAGATTTAGAAGTCCAGGAACAGGAAATCAAAAAGGATGGGATCTATATTTTTACTATGTAGAGGTAATAGCATTTTTTGCTTTTTTTATCATTATGCCTTTGGATGCTAAACGATATGAATGGACTACTGATTTTCCCTTATGGCTAAAAATTTTAGGAGGAATTGGATTATTAAAATCTTTTTTCTTTTTATATCGAGCTTATACTGACAATACCTTTTTGTCTCCCTTAGTCAGAATCCAAACGGAACGAAAGCAAAAAGTTATTTCAGAAGGAGTTTATGG
The DNA here is from genome assembly GCA_025454425.1 of Hydrococcus sp. Prado102. Taxonomy (GTDB): domain Bacteria; phylum Cyanobacteriota; class Cyanobacteriia; order Cyanobacteriales; family Microcystaceae; genus Hydrococcus. The sequence continues at coordinate 16,949 of JALOOL010000001.1, forward strand.
CTTTGTAAGACATCCAATGTATCTTGGAGCTATCTTACTATTCTTAGGAACTCCTATGTTACTCAGTTCTAAATACGGTATCGTTCTCGGTATACTCATGTCTTTGCTTTTAGTAGCAAGAATATTCGGAGAAGAAAAAATGCTAGTTGAAGAATTGGAAGGATACGAAGATTACAAAACTAAAGTTAAATATAGATTAATTCCTTTTGTGTGGTAAAAAGAATAAATTATTGATGTTGGGTTTCGTTTCTCAACCCAACCTACAGAACTAAGGTAATCTTTCTACAATATTCATGATTCATTTAGACTCGCTATAGAGACGATCGCGACGATTGGCAGTAAAATAGATTCGTTATTTCACCATACTTAAAAGAGGCGATCGCTTGAGTCAAAAAATTATTGGGATGCTTAGTAGTTATAAAGAAGTAAATTCCCAAGCTGATTGGCTGTGGAAGCAAACCCCCAATTCCTTTGGCGTATGGGAAAATATACAAATGCAAGCACAGGCGGAAAAGCCCGATTTTTTGCTCCTTTATCAATTTGATTTTTTTCGCCCATCTCAACCAAAATCTTTACCCTGGTGGAAACGCTGGCAAGTTAAGAAAGAAAAACCAACTCTACCAGACTTTACTTCCCAGTTTAGAGGCGTTCCCAAAGAACGAATTATTTATCTTTTAAGAGAACCGCCCTTAGAAGAAATTCTTGCAGTTAATAAACGCAATTATCAATCAGCAACTCGCTATTGCGGCTATGTTTCGGGGCCAGATAATTTTGCTCCTCACCCAGATTATATGCCTGCTATCTGGTATGTAAATAATTCTTTTCGCGAATTAAACGAAATGAATCCGCCAGAGAAAACCCGTCCTTGCAGTTGGATTACTTCTGGCATCAATCGCACGGAAAATCATCGCAAGCGGTTAGACTTCCTCAAACTTCTAAGAGAAAATGCCATAGATTTCGATTTGTACGGACGACGCTTGCCAAATTGGGCAAATGCTTTGGGTAGCGTTAATAATAAATGGAGTGCAATGGCTCCTTATTATTACAATCTCGCGATCGAAAATTATGCAGATAACGATTTATATGCTAGCGAAAAGCTGTGGGATGCCTTGTTAACTTGGTGTTTGCCAATTTATTACGGTGGGGGAGCAATAGATAAATTATTGCCGCCAGGAAGCTTTTTGCGATTGCCAAGTCTCGATGAAAAGGGGATGGCTTACATTAAAGATGTAACATCGAATTTAGATGCTTGGCACGAAGCTAAAGACGCGATCGCCGAAGCTAGACAAGTTATTCTGCATAAACTTAATTTATTAGCATGGTTATCTGATTTCGCGAACAAATTTTGATGAACGAATTAGCTAAACTAAACTGGGGGACTTATATTTAAAATTTTATGGATGGAATTTGTACCCTAGCTAACGATCGCGTTTACGACCAACTTATTGCTTTACTCAACAGTATCGAAGCCGTTTTAGGTTCGGATACTCCTGTTTGCATCTATCCTTACGATAACAATACCGAACGAATTGCCGACGCAATAGCCAAGCGTCCTAACGTACAACTTTATTGCGATCGCGATTCTATGCAAAAATGGGATAGTTTCGCGCGATCGACTTGGGATATTCACCCTACTGCACGCCAACGCTTAGGTTTAGAAGAAAGTCAAGGATATCATCGTTTTGGAACTCATCGCCGCTATTGTGCTTTCGACGGCCCTTTCGATCGCTTTCTTTACATGGATGCCGATACGTTATTGATGAGAGCAGTCGAGCCAATCTTTGCTCAATTAGAGCAAAATGATTGTATCGTATATGATTTTCAGTATAAAGATCTAACTCACGTTTATGAAGTTTCTTCGCCTAAACTAACAAAAGTCTTTTCAAACAAACGTCTTAAATCCGAAATTTTTTGTTCGGGATTTTATGCTTCAAAGAAAGATTTATTTGATGAGGAAAAAAGAAATTGGTTGCTCGATTGTTTGCGATCGCAAGAAGCAGAAATTCTTTATCCGATGGCTCCCGATCAAACTTTAATAAATTATATGATGATGCGATCGAACTGTTCTATTTATAATTTTTCTCTTCAGTTACCTAAAGAAAAAAGAACGGGATGTAGCGTTACTTCTAAACATTTCCAAGAACGAGATAACATTCTCTACGACAAAGGCAATCGCTTGACTTATCTACACTATATCGGTATTTCTTCTTCTTTGTTTAAGCGAATCTGTTCGGGAGAAAATATTGAGTTCCCCTATCGAGATATTTTCTTGTACTATCGCTATCTTCACGAACCCGAACAACGTCCTATTTTTCAAGATAAGCCAAAGCCTTATCAAAAACCTTCTAGTTTTGCTAATAAATTATTCAAAAAATTAGGATTGAGTGTTGGGGGAAAATAAATGAATCGCGGAATATACATCGTCGCTAATAATAAAGTACTCGAAAACGCGATCGCACTGCTCAATAGCATTCGCTACTATGACCCAGACGTTACCATTTTTTTAATTCCCTTCAACGAACAATATCAAGAAGTTGCTAAAGTTCTCAAACAAAAACACAACGTAGAAGTTTTTCCCGATTTAGAATTGGTCGAACGCATAACAAAAAGAGTTGGAGAAATATTCGATCGCGATTTTTTATCTACTCCTAATAAAATGCGTAAATTAGTTCAGTGGTTTGGCCCGCTCGATGAATTTCTCTACATTGATACCGATATTCTCGTTTTTGAAAAAATTGCTGAGGTTCTAAATTATTTATCAGAATATGATTTTATTTGCTGTGATTACCACTACAAAAAAAGAAAATTAATTGATATATTTTCTCCCTTAGTTAAAGAAAAAGGAATTTTTAGCGATCGCGAATTAGAAGATGTTTTTAATAGCGGTTTTTGGGCATCGAAAAAAGGCATATTTTCTGAAGAAAACCTCTATGAAATATTGACAGAATGCGCCCAGAATCGAGAATATTTTGACTTTTCTTCTAAGACAACCGATCAACCAATTCTCAACTATATAATTCTTAAAAGCACTCAAAAACGATTAAACCTCGTCAAAATTTCCGAGCGAGAATCGGGGAGTTGGGCAGGTTCTAAACATTTTATCGAAAAAGATCGTATTCTTTATGATGGTGAGAAGCGTTTAAGATATTTGCATTGGGCTGGAATGCCTATGATTGAAGGTGGTGCCTATCGAGAACTCTGGGAATACTATCGCTATCTAGGAGAAACTAAACCCCCTAAAATCGTTCCGCCACCTCAACAAAAAAGCCAGTTAGAAAACTTTATCGCTCGACTCAAAAAACAAATTAAAAAAGCGATCGGAAAAGGAAAATAAAAGAATATATCTTCTTCTCAAAAAGTTTTATTCTTCGTACAAAACCTCTTCAAAACAAGATTCTCCTACTGAGGTTAGCGTCTCGGCTGCTGTTGAATTATTTTTAGATTTTTGTACTAAAGCTCTAAATTCGTCAATGCTATATTGAGAGCGAAATTGATTAATCGTACAATTGCATAAATCTTGCGCGACATCTTGCGGTAACTTTTCATTAGTAGCTCGTTGCAAGCATTCTTTTTTGTAATCCTCAAAAGAATATTGAGCTATCGGTTGAGATTTTAGAGAAGCAGTTGCATTAACTAATAAAAGACTTGACGTTGAAGAGGATAAGGTTAAGTCTAGGTGGCTGAAAAGAAAAAGTGAATATAATAGTGTTTTCATAAAATTTAACTATAAAAAATTATTTGTCTTTCAAGAATAGTTTAATAGCTAGCTAAAATCTAGTCAATTTACTTATTCTTGCTTGAGTAATTGTTAGTTTAAAAAGTAAAGTTATTATTTTTTCCTTATTTAAGGTCATGTGACTTGTCCAGACAAATCAAACTGAGCTAGTTGAAACCGAAAACACTTAGGAGTTTTACAGAATGGTAATTGATGCAAAAAATTTTTGGTGGAAACAAAAGCTTTTGCTATACTAATAAAAGTCTAAATCTGGCGGCATAGCCAAGTGGTAAGGCAGAGGTCTGCAAAACCTTTACCCCCAGTTCGAGTCTGGGTGCCGCCTTTAAGCAATTCAGCTTCTAGAAAGCTTTTGAGAAGGTCGTTTCGGAAAGTGACCTTCTAATTTTTGGGTCTAATCAGATCGATTTAGCTCAAAAATGGGGGTAAATTGGGGGTAAAAAATAGCTACGATAAAGGTTATTACACCATAAAAATTGGAGAAGAAGCCGTGTACTCTCAAAATGCTAAGAGTAGAGCCAGCAAAGGTTCTGTAGGTATCAAGGTTTCTAATGGAATATTGCAGCTTAGATTCCGTTACGGAGGCAAACGGCATTATCTGAGCTTAGGACTTTCCGCAGATGATAAGCGCAACTGGAAAGCCGCAGAACGCAAGGCAGCTATTATCGAAGACGATATTTTAAAAGAGCGTCTGGATATGACGCTAGCCAAATATAAGCCTCAGTCAGCGCTCGCCACTTTTACCCCCGTTTTTACCCCCATTACATCACCAAAGCCAGACCTAGCAGAGCTTTGGAAACAATATGAGGCATTCAAGAAACCCTTAGTCAGCCAAACAACTTATGCGGTTGACTACCGTAAGTATCGAAACCACATTGCTAAACTACCAACCCAAAATATTGAAGAAGCGATCGCCATTCGAGACTATTTGGTCGCCAATCTAACTCCAAATACAACCAAGCGAGTTTTAACTAATCTTTGTGCCTGTTGTGATTGGGCAGTTGAATCGGGGCTAATTACTTCTAATCCATTTCAAGGAATGGCGGCCAAAATTCAGCTTCCTAAAGCAGAACGCGGGGAGGAATACGATATCGACTGCTTTAGTCGTGCCGAACGAGACATTATTATTGAGGCATTTGAGGAAAGCAAGCATTACAGATATTATGCGCCTTTGGTCAAAACTTTATTTTTCACTGGCATGAGGCCGAGTGAGGCGATCGCGCTGCAATGGAAACATATTGGAGATAAATTTATCGCGATCGCGCAGAGTATCACCATCAGCGAAAATGGGCACAAATTGAAAGATGGATTGAAGACTCAGGAACAGCGTCGATTTTCAATTAACGACCAGCTACGAAACATCCTAAATAGTATTAGACCCGAAAATGCTAAAGACTCAGACTTCATTTTTCTGAGCAAAACCGGAAAGTTTATCGATTTTGGAGATTTTCTCAATCATGCCTGGAGAGGCTATAAAAATCGTCATGGGCGATTTATCGAAGGGATTGTAACCCGTTTAGTTCGAGAAGGTAAAGTCGAGCGATACAGAAGACCATACCAATGCAGACATACCTTTATTAGCCTGTGTCTTGAGAGTGGGATCGATTCTAAAGATATCTCTGGATGGACTGGCAATTCATCAGAAACTATTTATCGTTACTACGCGAGTAACCAACGTAATTTGCAAGTTCCCGAACTCTAGAACATTAGTTAAAATTGATTATGTTCAGCTCCCATTAGCTCGTTAAAGTAAGCGTTTGTCTAATTGGGGGAACAAAAAATTTCTTTAGATCTTATGTTTGAGCACATATACGAGCAAAGTCGTCTTACCCCAAATTCTTGGCTCGATGACATTGCAGCACAATTTAAGGAAACTAAAAAACTTTCTACACTTTTAGATCGATATGGATTAGACCCGTCTAAGACAGAAAGCACTTGTCGATTAATTGATGAATGGAAGACTTCTAATCTAATAAAAGGTCAAAAGTTAGTTAAAAGCAATCTCACTCCTTATGATATCTCAAGAAATATAATTCCTCAAATAATTACTCAAATAGAATCACCACTAAAAAATTTCCAAAAATTAGTTCAAAGCAATCTCATTCCTTATGGAATCTCAAGAAGCCTAATTTCTCAAATAGAATCATTGCTGAAAACTTCACGAAATAACTCATATTATTCTTACTATTCAGGAACAAACAGAAATTATTATCGAGGTCGAGGAACATCTTCTACTCGAAGTAACGATTCTCCAAGCCAAGAGCGAACTTCTTCTCAAACTGCAAGCAAATCACAGACTAAAGAGCAGAATTCTTCTTCTCAAGTTACTAATAAGTACAAGAAAAGTGCAGCACCAAAAAATAAAGTAGTTAAACTTAGACGTAATGCAACGGCTCAATTCAAGGTTTTAGATGAGATTAATTCGCGTGTGATTAATAATAATAACAACCCCGTGGAGTGGAGAAGGAAGAAGAATAACTGATAGAGATCAGTCTAAATATCACAATTCCCTAACAAAACTAATTAACAACGGATGGGTAAAACAAGAAAAACCCACTCAATTTCCTACAAATACAGGTAATGCGCCCACTTATGTTTCGTTGACTAGAGAAGGGATCTTAGCGCTTGAGCAATTTAAAAATGGTAAACATTTCTAACTTTGGAATGTTCACCGATAAATTAACTAGAAATTTATTAACGTTTCTAGCCTTCTTTATTATTCAAAACTGATGAAGATTGCAAAAAATTAATTGATCGATTAGAAGTAGTTTTATAACTCTCTAATCGATTTAATTAATGATGAGAATCTCAAGAAAACCGTGGACGATTCCAGGCTTTGATATCTATTCCCAACAAAGCTACAAAAAGCTTAGACTTGGTTTTTACAATCACAAAGGCGAATTTGTTCCTCCAGAATTAACGCAAGGCTGGGAATGGGATTACTATAACTCTCGCGTATGTGTTTACAATCTCGATCTTTTGGAGTCTTTTTTTAAAAATAGACAGAATCCAGAACGCCACGTAGAAAACGTTCGGGCGTATCTAGCCGACCAACAGAGATCGAAGCGCGGTAGAAAACCTTCTTCTCCTACAAACGTTGCTTAGGAGGGTAGGGAAATGAGCGTCAATAAAGATCGAGGCGATCGCGCCTTTACCCAGGAATGCGATCGCCCCTCAGAAATTTTCTCTGACCCCTATGATACTGCGCTATCTAACAGAAAAACAAGCTGTTGTTGTTGGGAGGGATGTCTTGAGACAACCACTTGGGTAGACTCCTCAAATCGCTGGTATTGCGATCGCCACACACCGATGGAGGTCTTCCAGCGATGATAAATTTAGCGATCCTTGAAGAACTTCGGAATCTACCGTTAAATTGGCGGTTTACACCAGTTAACGGAAATAAAGCACCTTATCTATCTGGCTGGCAGCAAATTCCTCTCACCTTCCAGGAACTCATCGACAGACACGCATCAGATCGCCGCACTCATGCAGTGGGATTGTTAACTGGTGCAGTCTCTAACGGTATTCTCGCGGTTGACCATGATGGCTCTAGCTGTGACACCTTAATTGAGAAATTATCTAAGCTTGCCTTGAATAAAGCGTTGCCTAAAACAGTTGGATTTAGTAGTAGCAAGCCAGGTAGATATCAACTGCTTTATCAAGTGCCCCAATTATTTTGGGAATACATCAGCAACAAAACTATTTTGACCGGAGCAAAGGATACAGAGGGGAAAGACGAACAGATCGATTTTCGATGGAATGAAAAGCAATCCGTCATTCTAGGCAAACATCCCGATACTGGAGCTTATCACTGGCTAGAAGGATGTTCGCCTTCTCAAGTCGAGGTAGCCCAGTGTCCTAAGTGGATAATTCGGCAAATACTTACTTTCAGACATTTGCTACCGAAGACATCTAAGCGAAAGTGGAGCGATCGCGACTGGGCGTTAGAGTATCTAGGTTGGATTACAAATCAGGATTTGGAGTGGCATCAATGGCGGGACATCTTACTGGCACTGCATCATTCTGGAGTTGAAGAAGAAATTACTCGAATTTGGTCAGCTAGCTGTGATAAGCACACTAATAAAGGTTTTGAAGATGTCTGGCGGCACATTAAAGATGATAAGCCAGAAGGCGAAAACCTAACGGTTGCTTACTTGGGTCAGTTAGCAATGGAAAATGGCAGACGTACTCATTCGGTTTCAGGAAAACATATTAAATCGTCCGAACCGAATCCCGATGATGAGTCGGATGAAGAGTTACGAGTTGATACCGAACGACTATTAACTCAAGCAAATCAAGATTTTGATATTTATCAGTTATTACATCCAAAATTAGCCAAGCCACTGATTGAAATTTCGGCGATATTCAACCAGTCAGCAACGGTAGCAGTTGCGTGTTTGTTAGCGATCGCTGCATCGCTTTTAAAGGCAGATACTTGCATCCGAATAGCAGAGCGAAGCGACTACGAACAACCTCCCGTTCTTTGGGTGTGTTTACCAGGAGATTCTGACGCGGGTAAGAGTCCGATTATTGGAATTTTAAAGAAACCACTAAGTTCGCTTCAGTTGCAATCCTACCAAAACTACCAACACCGTAAAGCTGATTATGAATTGGAACTGTCCCAGTGGGAAGCAGAGACGAAAAAGGATCGAGGAGCGAAACCCGAACTAACTCCCATGCGACAGTTAATCTTTGATGATTTCACTACAGAAGCGATCGCCGATTCGCTTAGACATTATCCCGAACATGGAGCTTTAGTTTGTGTTGATGAGTTAGCTAGTCTTCTGTATGGATTCAACCAATATAAAAAGCGCGGCAACGATCGGCAGCGATGGCTGACTCTCTATGACGGTGGAGATTTGAATATTGCCCGCAAAACTCAAGAATCTGTTTATCTACCAAAAACCAATTTACCTATTCTAGGTGGGATTCAGCCATGCGTTCTTCGAGAGATTATGGGCGATCTCGATTATGTAGATGGTTTCTGGACTCGATTCTTGTATGTCAGTCTGCGGCATTCTATAATGCCCGCGATTGACTGGGATAACGATCGCGATACAGGGCTGAATGAAATTCTAATGAAAGCATACCAAGCATTAGATGAACTTTCGGCTACAATCTATCAATTATCTAGAGAATGTCGTCCAATTTGGGACGAGTGGCATGATTGGACTGAGCGCGAACGATTTAATGAAAACCATCCTGCGTTGAAAGCAGTATATCGTAAGGCACGAGCTAGAGCAGCTAGAGTTGCCCTTATAATTCACTGCTTAAATGCAGTTATTGAAGGCTCGACCCCCACAGAAAAAATCTCTCCAGTTACTCTCAAAGCTGCTATAGCATTCACTAGGTATGGTATCGATCAAATTCGTAGCATTTATGCTGATTTTGGTGTAGTTGATAATCTTCAAGCCGTTAGAATTGCCCGTTTTGTAGAACGTTTCCGAGGTTTTGGCTGGATGTCAGCTAGGCAAGTAACTCACTGGTATCCAACAAAAGAAAAGCCGAACGCAGAGCAGGCGCGTAAGTTTATGAAAACGGTCATTTCGCTTGGGTATGCAAAAGATAACGGGCAACAAGACAAACATTACAAAATTCAGATTCTTGATTTTGGTAATAACAGTAGTTACAAACAGCCTCAAAACTACTCCGACAAGGAGTTAGAAATGTTACTAGCGGGTAGTAACAAACTTCACAACGATAGTAACCAATCTGAGGAGATGCCAGAATTAGCGAACGCCAAGGGCGCGGCGAAGCCGAACGCAAAAATCAGAGATGTTACTCCCTGTAAGGAAAACGTTACGAAGGATGTTACTACTGTTGTTACGACACAAGAATCTTTACAGAAAGAAGATTCTGACGGATTTGTTACTGCTGTTACTACCGATCTAGAAATTGAAAATTGCAAAATTTAGATATCGAAACTACTGGACTAGATTTCGATCGCGATCGCATTTTACTGGTTGGCTTTCGGAATGAACGCGGGCAAGTCACCATTTTTGATGATGCGGATGAGAAAATCCTGCTGACAAAAACCTGGCAATTTATCCGAGACAATAAACCCGAATTATTGGTAGGGCATAACTTGTTTAATTTTGACTTGCCCTTTTTAATAAAGCGCTGTAAGCATTATTGCGTCAAGCATTATTTCAGGGAGGATAACGAGAGTAGGAGAATATCAGCCAGTAGCTTTTATGGAAAGCCGATTGAATTTACACCAATTCGATTATCAGGAACGAATATCATCGATACGTTCCAGCAGGTGTGTATTTGGGATAAGTCAGCAGCCAAGCTAACTAGCTATGGTTTGAAATCTTCAGTAAAAGCATTGGGATTGAGAACAGACGAACGATTAGAGTTAACTGCTCAACAAATACAAGAGTATGCAGCCGATAACAATCTCGATCCAGTTAAGACATATTTGGAAGCCGATTTAAAAGACACACAATTGTTAGCCGATTTTTTGTTACCAGTGGTGTACTATCAGCGCTCGATAGTTCCTTACTTGAGTTTTCAAGATTTAGCTGTAGCGTCTCCGGCTTTAAAAGCTCAAAAGATACACGAATCACTTTCTAATGGCGAGAAAACTAGAGCCGATCGCCCATTAAAGTATGAAGGTGCTGCGATCGCCTGTTATCAAAGCGGACTACATAGCAATGTTGCCAAAATCGATGTTAGTTCTCTGTATCCTTCTATCATGCTTCGCTATGGCATCTGTAGCCACAAAGATAACCAGCATCGCTTTCTAGGGGTAATGCAGTATATGAGAGAGGAGCGTTTCAAATTAAAAGCTTTAGCCAAATCGGGAGATATTCAAGCAAATCACCAACAGAATGCTCTAAAAATTCTGATTAATGGCAGTTATGGTTTTTTAGGGACGGGTGGGTATTCGTTCAATGACTACTCAGCAGCAGCTTTAGTCACCGCTTACGGACGCAAGATTTTGAGACTAATGGAATCGGTTGCAATCGAGCATAAAGCTGTTCTAATTGAATCTGACACTGACGGGATATTATTTAGCCATCCTCAACCGGAAACAGTCTGTGAAGCGATATCTAAAACACTACCGGAAGGCATTCAAGCGGAGTTAGAGTTTTCTGGCTGTGGTTTGTTTATCCCAAAGGCAAAAACCTATGTCATTGTCTATCCCGATGGGGAAACGACTGTTAAAGGACTTTTCCGAAAGCGCGATCGCTACCCATTACAAAATGAATTTCCGATTGAGTTCGTTAAGCGCTATTTTACCCAGAACCCCGATCTAGCAGGTCAATACTACCAACAAATTAGGGAATCTCTGCTTAAGCGGTCTATTCCGATAGAGCAGCTAACTATCCGTCGCAAGATAGGAAAAGGGGAAAAAAGATTAGTCGAGCGAGGTTTAGGACAACCAGGCGAAATCGTTAGCTACTATTATATGGAGCAGAAACGGTTTCATTCTCAAAACGGAAAACCGCTTTCAAGTACGACTGTAGAAACTAATAGCGGCGATTATTGGATCGATTATTATCTACGAGAGTTAGATAGCCAGTATCGAGAAATTACTGGGGAATCTATGTTCCAAGAAAACACTCGCCAGCTTGGATTATGGGAGAGCGATCGCAATGAGTGAAACACGTCTTTCCTATAGATTTACTCCTCAACTAAGCTTCACTCTTACTGGTCGAGTAGTACCCAAAGCCAGATCTCGACACAATGGAGATCGATCTTATCTGCCTGTCCGTTATCGACAATGGAAAGTTAATACTGTCCGAGAACTCAAATCGTTAATAGCTGGGTTCGACTTAACCGAACTGCCCATCCAACAAGCGAGTATAGAAATAACCCTCATGGGCGATCGTAGAGGAGATGCCAATAACCTTGCTGGGGCATTACTCGACTGTCTGGTAAGTGCAGGAATATTATATGACGATCGCCTTGCTTGCATTCCTCAACTATCCGTAAATCATTGTCCCGGCAAGAGGAGTAGCACTCAGATCGATATTAAACCTCTTTAACAAGGAGAATTCTGATGGTTATTAGTCCAGCCAAACTTGAAGCTAATCGGCGTAACGCCACTAAAAGCACGGGGCCGCGATCGCCAAGAGGAAAAGCCATTGTATCCAAGAATGCGACTAAACACGGTTTACTTTCCCAAAATCCCCCTTTACTTGCAAAGGAAGACTTAGAGACGTTTCAAGGACTAGTTCAAAGCTTGGTGGATGACTATCAACCTCAAACTCCCGTAGAATGGCATCTGTTACAAACCATTGCTATGTGTATTCAGAGACAGCATCGGTTATGGCAAGCGGAAGCATCGATACTAAACGAGCAGATGTTACCTGTGATTCCTCGACCCGACATTGATGAAAAATATCCGTGGAAAATCGAACGAGAAGACAAAGATAACGATGAGTGGAGTTGTTATCACCCTACAAATTTGAAGCGAGAACGCCGGATTCTGGAATGGGCGTTGGAACATCTGCAACCCGAAGATGTTCCAAATAAAAGAAAAATGCGTAAATATTGGGATAATATCTGGACTGATTGGAAAAACTGTACATTAGAACGGTTGGAATACATCCTGACTTGCTATCCTCATAAAGGATTTCCAGAGTACCCTTCTGAAACCTCATTATTAGTTAGCGAGGTTTACAAGTCGAGCAAAAGTCGATATGTCTGGTGGATGCGAAATTTATCAAAACAGGGACATCCCTACCCTCTCTTTGTGTACTTTAAAAGCTCGCTTGAGAGTAATAATGGAAGTCTTGTTAACCACTACCGTGAAAACATTGAGGAAATTTGTAATTCCTGTCAGGAGCGAATTTTAGAAATTGAGAAAATTGAACAGGAGCGTTTTCAAGCGCAACAGCAGTACGAGCAACAATTACAACAACGCAGAGAATTGACGGCTATGAGGCTTCCTGAAAAGATTCATCTTTTGGGAGCGTATGAAACCCGCATCAATCGTCAACTTTATGAAGCAATAGATAGGCTTGAAATGCTGCGTTCTCAACGCAATGAATAGGGTTACGTGGGTTTGTTTGTCAAAAAATGGACGCACTCAATTGCAATCTCCAGAAAACTAGGATGCGATCGCTTTTAGTATTGTGTTCCGCGCGATCGCGTCTGTTTTCTAATCTTGAAATTGAATTAAGCGAGAAAACTATTAAAAAAGATCGCTAAATTAATTGCCTACAATTAGAGCCTGTTTCTTGATAGCCCAACTTTTAGAAATTACCTAAGTATTCCTAATATCTATCTTAGGGTTATCTTTTCTAAAAATTTTAAAAAGTTAAGCATAGCAATAAGTATAGAGGTTTCAAGAAAATTTACTAAATATTAGCAATGCAGAAAAATAATTGTTTTTAAGTGAAAACACTGATGCTGCGATCGCCGTCACAAAAGAGCTTGTTTAAGAACAATATGAAGGGTTGATCTGAGACATCGAAGCTAGTTGAAAAATCGACGATTTTGATTATAGAAACTCAACTTTTTATAATTAATTTCTCGGCAATGGTAGCACAGCTAGTCAGTTTTAATCAAGCTCAGTCTGAAGATAATCAAATTGAAATTATCCGACAATTCCTAAATTATCCAATCAAACAACGCGACTCTTTTGGCGCTCGATTCTGGCTGTTGCGCCCAGGAAAAAACGAAGAAGAAGCAAGAGAAACTTGTCCCATAGCCGTTAGTTTTTCTTCAGAATTAGAGCGTAAAACAGATAAAGAACTCAGACAATTTTTAACCTCAGACGAACAAGATAAAGAAATTCGCGGGCACTACACTAAGCGAACTGGGGAAGATCAACCCGTCATGTATTTATTGCTGCCTACCAATACAAGTCAAGGCAGAGTGGCTTTTCTTCTTCCTACAGAAGGAAAGCTTCGCCAACGCAGCATTCAAACGTTTACTTGGGATGATAAAGAGCTAACTGCTAGATTTGAACGCCTCAAACAGGAATCTCTAGAAACGGCTGACAAAATCGTTGAGAAAGCTTTAAACTTTGTTCCTCAAGTTGACTGGATTTTTTATAAAAGCGTTCGGACTGCTAAAGAGTTAGCGCAGGAGTTAGCGCAAGTAACATTGCGTTTAGAACAGGCAATTCCTCGAATTTATAAAAATGAAGGGAAAGATGGTTATTTGCACAAACTTTTTAAAAGCTTTCAAGATGAATTATTACCCAACCTCCAATTAGCCTCTGATAATGCCAAAGATTATAGTTTTGCCGATATTTACGCGCAAACCATCAGCTATGGATTGTTTACTGCGAGAGTATTTGGCTATCAAAATGATATTCTTACTGATCAACCAACAAGTAATTATTTTGAAGTTGATGGAAAACCTTTAAATGAAAGAAAGCATTGGCTGAATGATGACTATGTAAAGTTTATTCGCTTCGGGCAGTGGCGGATTGAAAAAACTGGTTATGGCGTTTTGACATTTGTTACCAATCACGGTTATCTTGACAATCCTACTTTTCGCGGGATGCGTCAAAGTTTAATGAAAACGTTTGATGATATATACGTGCTAGATTTGCATGGCAACAGCAAAAAGAAAGAATGCTGTGCTGATGGATCGAAGGATGAGAATGTCTTTGATATTCAGCAAGGCGTATCTATCTGTTTGTTTGTCAAAAAGTTAGGTGGTAATCAAGAGTTAGCTAATGTCTATCATGCCGATCTATATGGGATGCGAGATTTTAAGTACAATTGGCTGGGACAGAATAGTATTACAACTACTCAGTGGGAAAATCTAACACCACAATCACCCTTCTATTTATTTGTACCGCAAAATACAGATAACTTATCTGAGTACGAACAAGGATGGAAAGTAACAGATATTTTCCCAGTTAATAGCACTGGGATTGTTACTGCAAGAGATTCTTTTGTTATCGATATTGAGCCTAAACTCCTCTTACAGAGGATAAAAGATTTAATAAATACCCAGCTTTCTGACCAAGAGATACGTAATAAATATTTTGCAGGTAAAGGTTCATCAAAATATCCAAATGGCGACACTAGGGGATGGAAGTTACCAGAAGCGAGAAGGAAATTGCGTGCTGATAATAATTGGGATAAGAGAGTAGCTCAAATCTTGTATCGCCCATTTGATAATCGTTCTATCTATTACACCGATTCAATGGTTGATTGGTCTCGGCGTGAGGTGATGCAGCATATGCTGGCGGGAGAAAATTTAGGGTTAATTACTGCCAGAAGTAATAAATCAGAGGAAATGAACCATTTTTTCTGCTCTAGCTCAATTACAGAGACAAAATGTGGAGAATCTACTACTCAATCTTGTTTAATTCCCCTCTATCTCTACCCCAAAGCAATGGGCATGAAAAAACGCCCCAACCTTTCTCAAGAATTCCTCAACGCCATCACCGAAAAACTCGGCTACACGCCTACGCCAGAAGCCATCTTTTACTACATATACGCCATCTTTCACTCTCCCACTTATCGCACCCGTTACGCGGAATTCCTCAAAATCGATTTCCCCCGCGTCCCCTTAACCAGCAATGACAAACTCTTCCGCCAACTCGCAGAATACGGCGAACAATTAGTTCAACTTCACCTGATGACTTCTCCCAAACTCGACAACTTTATCACTGAGTTTGTAGAAGAAAAGGGAAATTGCACTGTAGACCCAGGACATCCAAAATACGATCGCGGTGCAGTAATCATCAACAAAAAGGCGACAAATTCACCGGAGTTTCCGAAGAAGTTTGGAACTTTTATATTGGTGGCTATCAACCCTGCCAAAAATGGCTCAAAGACCGCAAAGGTCGCCGCCTCAGCGATGAAGATATCCTGCACTATCAAAAAATAGTCATTTCTCTTAAAGAAACCATTGAACTAATGGCTAAAATTGATGAAGCCATTCCAGGATTTCCGATTGAGTAGAAGGGACATGATTGAGCAAATTAAACTATACCTAGATGTTTGCTGCCTCAATCGCCCCTTTGATGATTGGACACAGCCCCGTATTCGTTTAGAAGCCGAAGCTGTTCTTGCCATCATCGATCGCTGTCAAGCAGGTGAGTGGTTGATGGTTGTCAGTACAGCCCTTGAATCAGAAATCGCTCAGACACCCGAATCTACTAAAAGACAACAGGTAATGGACTTACTAGCTGTAGCTAAGATCGATATGCGGGTCACAGAAGAACACATTAGGCGGGCAAAAGATCTGCAATCTTTCGGTTACAAACCTTTTGATGCTTTGCATATTGCTTGTGCTGAAGCTGCCAGAGTCGATGCCTTTCTTACGACAGACGATCGCTTACTTCGTAAGGCGACTACCCAATCTGAGCGTTTGAGAGTACGAGTTGCTAATCCCGTAGTCTGGATAATGGAAAACAATTTTGCAGGAGAAGGAGAAAACGATGATTCCTCCAATTGAATTAACTCGTAAAGGATTTAAAGCTTTAATTGATGCTCTTGGATATGTTGATGCCATTCGGTTTATCAAACAATTTGACCTTGGCGATGGAGACTATACCAAAGAACGCCAGCAATGGCTAGGTCAGTTAAGCCTGGAAGATATTTGGACAGACATTCAGCAACGCCAAAGTCAAGCAGAAAATGGAGATAACAACGATCTCAAATGACTTGAGAAAAAAATACAAGCTTTGAGGATTAACTTATGCAACTAGAAGACTATTTCAACTTTTTATCGAACAACGATATTCGCCTAAAAGACTCTCGGATTGGCATCGAAACCATCTTACACGAATACATTTATCGCGCTCGGACTCCTGAAGAAATAATCCAACTTTACCCCACCATAACTTTAGAACAAGTCTATGCCACAATTCTTTATTACTTACACAACAAAGACGCTATTTCTAAATACATGGCAGACTGGTTAGATTATTGTTTGCGCTCGGCTAGAGAACAAGATGAAAATCCACCCAAACATATTGTTAAACTTCGTCAACTAAAAACCGAAAAAATTGCAAATAAATTATGACTATTAAAGAACTTTTATTTCAAGAAATCGAATCAACTTCAGAAGAACTTCTCGAAGAAACTTTAGACTTTTTGAGATTTTTAAAGACCAAGAATATTAAAGCTCAAACACATACAGAAACGGATATTAATTCGTCTGTCCAATCTACAAAACACTTAGCTTTACAAGCGGCTGCTGTTTCAGATGATACTAATCAACCCATTCAATCGACAGGGCGATCGCTCCTAGAACATCTAAAAACTATTGGTACATGGGAAGGTGATGATGCTGAAGAATGTTTAAAGAGGGTATATAGCACTCGTGGCAAAGCCCAATTCGATGAGTTCAATCCTTTTGACGAGTGATGTATTTATTGGATACAAACCATTGCAGTCGTGCGATTCTGGGCGATTCCGTCATCCTCGACCGTCTTGCCGCTATTAACGATACCTTAGTTGCAACTTGTGTAATCGTGCAAGGAGAACTAATCGATATGGCAGAACGTTCTCAGCGCAAGCGGAATAATCTAATCTTAATACAGAGCTTTCTTCAAGGGATTTTCGTTTACAACATTGATGGGACAACGGCTACTCTTTACGGACAACTCAAAGCCGAACTATTTAAACAGTTCGCCCCCAAAGAAAAAAGCAAACGCAGAAAAACAAAAATGACCGAGCTTGGTTTTGATGAAAATGATTTGTGGATTGCTGCGATCGCGAAGCGTCTCCGAAGGAGAATCGCACTACAACACAATCTCACAATAGTCTCAGCAGACAGCGATTTTCAAAGGATTCATCAAGTTCAAGCATTGTCTGTTGAATCTTGGGTTTGAATTTTTAAAATACTCCTGTTGCAGACCATCATGTTAGAAAACGTCATCTCCGATCTCATTCGCAAACAACGCCCCTACTTTATTATTCAGGGAAATCCCATCAAAGGCACGGGCGATCGCATTTGGCTGGTTTTCAAACATCGAGATGCTGACAATCTGTTGCGTAATATCGTTACTTTTCTGGGATTAAAAGGCAAGCAGGTTACTCACAAACTGCTGTGTATCGACCCAAAAACCGCTAAAGTTTTTGAATACGGCCCCCGTCGTCCGGGCAATCTTCCCTCTGCTATCCTGCTGAGGACGGGCAACCTCAAGGCGATTGACAATTTTCTCAACCTTGAAGGCACGGCTACAGAAAAAGCACTACTAGCAGGCAGTTTTCGCGAACTCGGAAGGCAGCGACGCAAATTTAGCCTACCTGACGAACTCGATAAGTACAACCAACTGTTTGTTAAATGTCTAGAACGCGCCGTTATTTACCGCCGTTCCAACGAGACGATCTCAGCTTCGAGTTAACGCAAGAATTTTTGCAGCAAGTTCTCATAGAAAGGGAACGCCGCGCCACACAAAAACAACCTGTAATTGATTCGATTACCCCTGGCGAATTTCCTGCTGGAGAAACAACACCCGTAGAAATTCGGGGACGAAATTTAGAACGAGTAGAAATAATAGAAGTTAGCGAGGATAACTTAGTCGAAGTCGTTATCGATCGCAAAGAACCAGATCTTATTACCAACGCCCAAAAGCTTTATTAAGTGCAACTTCATAGAGTGATTTTAAGAATCTGTAGGGCGGGCAATGCCCGTCCTACAAGTGTTTTAAGCTTTATGCCGAGTTAGCGGGATGTGTAATTAATTTTGCCTAGCCACTTATTAACTAACCTAAATTTACTTTTGTTCTCCACTCAAACAGTAAATACCGAACAGGATAAGAGGCCATCCAGGAACTATCGGAACTGGAACTAATACGATCCCAACCGCCAAACTCGCTACACCCATAATATTTTTGAGTGCATCAGAAAACCAGTCCCAAAAACCAACGATTTCTTCTTCTAATTCTTCAAAAATAGCGCTTGGCAAAAGGACAACTTGTTCTGCACCGCGAATAGCTGCAAAAATTAACTGCTGGATTTGCGTTTGTGAGGTTTCATTCCCTTCATAATCGATCGCGACGCATTTAGCTGCTAGATTGATGCGAACATTAGTGACAAAACTAAGAGATTTGAGGACATGAATGAGTTTATCTGCATATTCTTCATCGCTAGCGAGTCTGGCAATGCCTATCCGAATGCGTCCTACCGTCGAATGCAGAATTTCATAAACAGTCTCTTTGTGAGGAACTAAGGTCGAGTTGATATGAGGCGCGATCTCTGGATTCCAAGCATTTACTACTTCAGATGTTGCTAGTGCTAAAGTCATAATAGTTTTCCACGACAGGACAATATGGTTGCAGATTATGGAGATTTGAACCAACCTTTAAGCGAATTTTTCTAAATCATTAAGTTTTCTATAAGAATTTTACAAAAGTTCTTACGCTATAAAGATTAAATTTACTAAATAATTAGATAGTTAAAACAAATTTGTTATGCCTCATGTAAGATGACGAACTCTATTGAAAAGCTAGACTAAAAATGTAGGCTTTAGGGAATCAAATATGCTCGAACCAATCGGCGTAGAAAGAAATTCTATTGTCACATCTCTCGGAACGATGGTCTATTATACGCCATCCTTACCTCCTTGGCGAGAGAAAGACGAAATCGAAAGTGACATCCCTACTCTCATTTTTTTGCACGGTTTTGGTGGCGGCTCTTCGGCTTATGAATGGTCAAAAGTCTATCCCGCCTTTGCAAGCGATTATCGCGTTTTAGCGCCGGATTTAATTGGTTGGGGACGTTCGGAACATCCCGATCGCAATTATCGACCCGAAGATTATATCGACACGATTATCGAGTTTATCGAAAAAACTTGCGATCGCCCCACACCTGTTATCGCTTCATCGCTGACAGCAGCATTGACTATTCGTTGTGCGATCGCGCGTCCAGATTTATTTAAATCTTTAATCCTAACAACTCCCGCAGGATTATCGGATTTTGGAGAAGATTATACTCGCAGCATTTTTGCTCAAATCATCAAAGTTCCGATTCTCGATAAATTTATTTATAGTAGCGGAGTAGCAACAGAAGGCGGAATTTCTAATTTCTTACAAAATCGTCAATTTGCACGTCCAGAACGAATTTATCCAGAAATTACCGAGGCGTATCTACAATCCTCTCGACAACCCAATGCAGAATACGCGGCGCTGTCCTTTGTCAGAGGAGATTTGTGCTTCGATCTCTCAACCTACATGACGCAACTCAGTACCCCTACCGCTATAATCTGGGGTCAAAAATCGCAATTTACAGCACCCGAAATAGGAAGGCGTTTAGCGGCGTTGAACCCCGAAGCCGTTAAAGTATTTTTAGAAATAGAAGATGTTGGATTAACACCCCAGCTTGAATTGCCTGGGGTTACGATTGGATTAATCCGTAAATATTTGAAATTGCTCGATCAGTGACCGAAAATAAGGGATTTAAAGCTATTAGCTTGGATTGCGGCACGAAACCCGACATTGATTTCCCGATCGCCAATAGTTTACTCGATCTTTGACTGGGCGCTTACTTAATTCTTAGATCGATAACAGTTGCGTTGAAATTGTAGTTGAAGCCTTCTAATTCAACTGGTACGCCTATTTTAACTTTACTGCTGCCCAAGACTGGCCCATCTTTAGTGACTTGTGCTGTTCCACCTAATGTTAGTAGCAGATCGCTACTATATGTATCTATTCTAGGATCGGGAACTGCTCTAGCAGAACCATCGGTAAAAGGAACGACAACTGTTCTGGGTAACTGTTTGACAGAAAGAATGTCAACCTGACCGGAGGGTTGATTGCGAATAATAAAATTGGCTTTTTTGGATTCGTTAAACTCCGTAAGTAAAACTTGAGGATCGCGAATACTCAAACCTCGCACGATCGCATCGACTTCAATTTGTTTCGTTCCTGTCTTGCTATCGCCCGCAATTCCACCTCCCATCGACCCAGGAAAGAAAAAGATACCGAGAATAACTAAAACAATAACGCAAGCCGCGCCTAAATCTAAAATACTGATAATTCCGAATAAACGTCCTTTAGAATCTAAAAACTTCATTTTTGATAGTCCTCGGTCATTATTGATTAATCGTTAATCGTTAAACTTTTGGTAAAAACCTCTCTGTATTTCTTACTCTGTGTTTGTGCGTCTGGAATGCGAGATAAAAAAAATGTCTTCCGTCCGAAGAAATTGTATCATCATAGCCTTTTGTTAACCCAGTTCAATTAACAGAGAAGTTAAGATAAGAGACGATCGCAATTTATTTTAAGTTATCAACTGAAATGGGAGCAAAAATCAAAGCGCTACAGGAAACCGATTTACAAAAACTAGAGAACAAACAACGGCTCGACACTCCAGAAGACGGCAAAACCGAAGAGAAAGTTGCTACTTGGACGATAGAAGATAGCGAGAACCTGTATCGTATCCCAGGATGGGGAGAACCCTATTTTTCAATTAATGCTGCGGGTCATATAACGGTTTCTCCAAAAGGCGATCGCGGCGGGTCTTTGGACTTGTACGAGTTGGTAGAAGCGTTACGTCAAAGGAATATCGGACTTCCTCTGCTGATTCGTTTTTCCGATATCCTAGAAGATAGAATCGAACGCCTCAATGCTTCTTTTGCTCGCGCGATCGCTCGTTACAACTATCCCAACCTTTATCGAGGCGTTTTTCCGATCAAATGCAACCAACATCGCCACATCGTCGAGTCTCTCGTCCGTTATGGTAAACCTTACCAATTTGGGTTAGAAGCCGGGTCAAAACCGGAACTGATGATTGCTCTGGCGACCTTAGAACCCAGTTCGAGCAAAGAAGAGTCATCGGGAACCTTATTGATTTGCAACGGCTACAAAGACAAGGAATACATCGAAACGGCACTTTTAGCGAGACGATTGGGACATCAAACCATCGTCGTTATCGAACAACTAGAAGAACTCTACATCGCACTAGAAATTAGCCAGCAGTTGGGAATCGAACCCGTTTTAGGCGTTAGGGCAAAATTAAGTACGAAAGGCGTAGGACGTTGGGGAGGTTCTACCGGCGATCGCGCTAAATTCGGTTTGACGGTTCCAGAAATTCTCGAAGTTGTCAACCAATTGCAAGCAAGAAAAATGCTTCATTGTCTGCAACTATTGCACTTCCATATCGGTTCGCAAATTTCTTCTATAACTTATATCAAAGATGCAATTCGAGAAGCAGGTCAAATCTACGTGCAACTGACCAAAGCAGGGGCAAATATGCGCTATCTCGATGTCGGCGGCGGTTTGGGCGTTGACTACGATGGCTCGAAAACCAATTTCTACGCCTCGAAAAATTACAATATGCAAAATTACGCCAACGATATTGTAGCAGCCATTAAAGACGCTTGTACCCAAGGACAAGTGCAAGCGCCCATTTTAGTCAGCGAAAGCGGACGCGCGATCGCATCTCACCAATCGGTTTTGATTTTTGATGTGTTGGGAACGAGCGTAGTTCCCTGTCAATCGCAACAACCGATCGAAGAATCCGAGCATTTGATTTTGCGAAATCTTTGGGAAACTTACACGTCAATCGACGAAAAGAATTACCAAGAAACTTATCACGATGCCATTCAATTTAAAGAAGAAGCGATCGGCTTATTTAACTTTGGTTATTTAAGTTTAAAAGAAAGAGCCAGAGCAGAGCAATTATATTGGGCGTGTTGCAGTAAAATTCTCAATATTGCTCGTCGCGAAGACTACGTTCCCGACGATTTGGAAGATTTAGAAAAGATAATGGCTTCCATTTATTATGTCAATTTATCGGTTTTTCAATCCGCACCGGATTCTTGGGCGATCGATCAACTGTTTCCAATAATGCCGATTCATCGATTGAATGAAGAACCGAGTCAACGAGGAATTTTAGCAGATCTTACCTGCGATAGCGATGGCAAAATCGACCAATTTATCGATTTAAAAGATGTTAAATCCGTCCTTGAATTGCACCCTCTCAAACAACAAAAGAACCAACAATTATCCTACGAACCTTATTATTTAGGAATGTTCTTGGTGGGTGCCTATCAAGAAATTATGGGAAACTTACACAATCTGTTTGGCGATACGAATGTCGTCCATATTCAAATGACTCCAAAAGGCTATCAAATTGAATATTTAGTCAAAGGAGATACGATCTCAGAAGTGTTAAGCTACGTGCAATATAAAGCAGAAGATTTACTCGAAAATCTTCGCCGCCAAACCGAACAAGCTTTGCAAGAAAATCGTATTACGCTCAAAGAATCTAAACTTTTACTCAACGATTACGAACGTAGCTTGAGTCGCTATACTTATTTAGTTGGGGAAATTGGGGATTAGAGATTGATGACATGTTAAGCAACTGTTAAAACGATCGCCGATAAAGCAACCAAACAAACAACGGCGAACCGAGTAACGCAGTCACCGCACCGACGGGTAACTCGACAGATCCAAGACGAGAAAGAAGATCGGCGATCGATAAAACTAAAGCGCCACCCGCCGCAGACAGGGGAATCAACCAACGATAATCGTTTCCTCCCAATAATAAACGCATTCCGTGGGGAACGATCAAACCGACAAAGCCGATTAATCCTGCCATGCTAACCGCACTAGCAGCAAGTAAAGTAGCGGTTGCGCCGATGAGTAAGCGCGATCGCCCTAAATTAATTCCCAACCCGACAGCTAACTCGTCCCCCAAGTTGAGGACGTTGAGATAGCGCCCCAACCAACAAGCACCGATTAAAGCCAGGAGAATGTAAGGACTTGCCATACTTACTTCCCTCCATCCCCGTCCGTTGAGGCTGCCTACAATCCAATTGAGAGCCGTTTGGATGCGTCCTTCTTCTGCTAGTAGTAATAATGTGGTTTGAATTGCCCCAAAAAGAGAGGAAACAGCAACTCCGCCTAAAATGAGGCGTTCGAGCGCGATTTCATTGCCAGTTCGCGCTAAAAAGTATACGATCGCAGTAGTTATAATTGCGCCTAACCATGCCCCAAAAGGAATCCAAGCTTGTAAGCTACCCAGCGTTACCATCACAATAACAACCAAACCCGCTCCGGCTGAGATTCCCAGCAAAAAAGGCTCGGCGAGAGGATTGCGCAACATTCCTTGCAACAAAGCGCCAGAAGTGCCCAGCGCCGAACCAACCGCGATCGCAGCAACGACGCGAGGTAAGCGCAAATCCCAAAGAATGGTTTGATTGACGGGATCGCCTTGATGCCAAAGTGCTTGCCACAATTGGGATACGTTCAGATGAACGGCTCCTAATGACAGAGAAATACCAAACGTTAATATGAGAGATATGCTGACGAAAAGAATCGTCAGCCCCAGGCGATAGCGTTGTCCTGTCGATTGCTGTTTTTGACGAGAGGATAAATTTAAAGGGTTGCTAGTCTTCACAAGATAGAACGGATAAAGAAAATCTTAATTAGGATAATAGTTCCAATAGCGTACATTCCCATACCAAACGCGGTTGCACGTAATTAAGAAGGTATTGACGCGCTTTCTCCAACAGTTCTAAAAAGTTTTTTTGTCGGCGATTTTGCCAATAGATATATTGGAGATAATCGAGCAACCAGATTTGAGAAGGTGTATCTAATTCGCGATCGATGGTTTTGGCGAGTTCGATCGCGTCAAGGGGACTCTTAGGTAACTCTAGGATTCTTTGGCGTAAAGCTTCTGGAATGGCTTGCAGTCGCTCGAAAGATGCGATCGCTTCCCCTGGACTTCCTTGTGCGATCGCCCCAATTTCTGCATGAGCTAAGATCTCCTCATGACCGTTACGACGCAAAACTTCTTCCATATCTTCTAGAGAAAGTCGAGAAAAAGGGATGCACTGACAGCGAGAAACGAGGGTTGGCAGTAGAGAATCGGTGCTGGGAGCGATTAAAATAAGAGTAGCTCGTCCGGGTTCTTCTAGGGTTTTGAGCAAGGCATTAGCTGCGGCTTCCGTCATTGCCTGCGCCTCTTCAATAATAACTAGCGATCGCGAAGCTTCTAAAGGAGGACGGCTCAAAAACTCAGCAATTTCTCGAATTTGTTCGATACGGATGGGAAGCGTGCCTTTGCGTTTGATTCCGGCGGTTTCTGCTTCTTTTGCAGTCAAATATTGACCCTGATGTTGAACGGTTGGTTCTACCCACAACAAATCGGGATGATTTCTTGCTAAGACTCGTTTGTGCGCCATGGCGCGCGTTTCGGGAGCGAGATCCAAACACAGCAAAAGCTTGGCGAAACATTTTGCAGCTAGCGATCGTCCTATGCCAGCAGCACCGACAAATAAGTAAGCTGGAGCAATACGGTTACGCGCTACTGCTTGTTGAAGCAACTCAACTGCTTTATCTTGTCCGATGAGTTGAGAAAAATAATTCATCGATCCTCGTTGATTGTATTGTGTAGCGCGAGTCTTCTGCCTACATTAAGATAAAAAAGTCAAGCAATCGAAACCTTTGACTAGTTAAATTATGGCTCGTTATACTTGTTCGTACCGCGTCAAAGTTTCCTTAGATCGACTAAGACCTCTTCTGAGTGAAATTCTGCAAGCTTGTTATTTCGATCTAACCTACCAAGCTTCCGATTACATGATGGCGCGAGAAACTCCTGGGAAAACTCCATTTTCTAAATTGGTGACGGTGGAAGTACTAATCGATAGTACAACGGCTACCGAAGATGAGGTGCAGGTGAATTTAGTTGTTAAGAATGATGAACTTCCTTTACAAAAGGATAATCATTGCCATCAATTATTTGAGCTATTGCAAGAAGCGATCGCGCAAAACCAAAAATGGAAACTCATCGAAAACGTGACTAGTTGAGCGACTAACTTTTACGTTGCTCTTGTTCTTTGACAGCATCTGTTGCTTCTTCGCCATTTTCCATCATGGCGGGGTTGATTAAGGTAATGTCAAAGGGGTCGTTGTAGGGAGTGGTGGGAAATTCATCGCGTTGCCGATAGTGATAAATTGCAATTACTTGAGGCCCAAAAACAACTTCATCGCCGTCTTTGAGATCGTAAATTGGGACTTTACGACCATTCACCAACATTCCATTAGCGCTAACTTTTCCCGCCGCATCGCCATCAACGATACGATAGTAACTCGCTCCGTTTTCCCGTTCGCATCTAAACAAAGTAGCATGATGGCGCGAGACAAATTGCGATCGCAAACGTATATCGCAGGTTTGCGCTCGACCTAACGAATACATCGGATCGTTTAAGAGGATTTCTTGTCGTCCTTTGTCATCCTCAACGATTAAAAAATGCTCTTTTTGTGGGAGTACGGGCTTACCAGTCATCACACTATCCTAACCGTTAAATCGCGATCGCGAAGTTTAGATTGGCAAAACCGAAGTGAATCGATAATCTTAATTGTAAATATTTCACCTTGAAACTTGAAATTGACGACGCAACAAAAGAGAGTTGGTTACAACTGTGACAGAGCTAAATGCCATTAGTGCCCCAGCTAGTGCTGGACTCAAGAGTAACCCAAAACTGGGAAGTAAGATACCAGCAGCGACAGGGATGGCAAAAGTATTATAGCCCAAAGCCCAGAAGAGATTTTGGCGAATTTTGTCAAACGTCGCTCGACTTAGCGCGATCGCAGCAACTACATCCAATAAGCGATCGCGCATCAAAACAATACCAGCCGTTTCAATCGCAACCTCGGTTCCTCCATGTAAAGAAATGCCAATATCTGCTTGTGCTAAAGCTGGAGCATCATTAATTCCGTCTCCTACCATTGCAACTGTCTTTAAAAGTCGAAAGTCGAAAGTCGGAAGTCGGAAGTTGGAGGTTGAAAGTCGAAAGTTGGAAGTATATATTTCTCCTTGTCCCCCTTGTCTTCCTTGTCTTTCTTGTCCCCCAAGTCCTTCTTTTACTTTCGACTTTCGACTTTCGACTTCCGACTTTTCTTGTCCCCCAAGTCCTTCTTTTACTTTCGACTTTCGACTTTCGACTTTCGACTTTTCTCGTCTTTCTCCTTCTTGTAGTTCTTTAATAATCTCAGCCTTCCGATGGGGGGGGATTGAGGCATAAACTTGAGTAATACCGACTTGGGTTGCGATCGCGTTGGCAACTTCCGCTCGATCTCCGCTTGCTAAAATAACTTGCAATCCCATTTTTTGCAGGCTTTCTACCGTTTCTTTGGCATCGGGACGCAGGGGATCTTGTAGGGCAATGAGTCCGGCGACTTTGTTGGAAAGTGCTAAATAAACAACTGTTTTACCCGTTTTTGCGAGTTCTGACGCTTTCCTTTGAGTATTTTCGTCGATCGATACGCCTCGATCGCTAAGCCATTCAGCATTCCCTAACAAAATCTCTTCTCCTTCAACCTTAGCCGATACGCCGAGTCCGGCTTGGGTGTAAAAGTTGGTAACTTCTAGTAAAGGTAATGCTCGTTTTTGAGCGGTTTCGACAATTGCCGTAGCGAGGGGATGATTGGTTCCGCTTTCAACGGTTGCAGCTAATTGTAAGAGGCGATTGGGATCGATTTCTGTAATGGCAATACAATCGGTGACGGTAGGATGACCAATAGTGAGCGTTCCCGTTTTATCAAAAACGATCGCGTCTAATTGATGAACTTTCTCTAAAATATCGCCGCCTTTGATTAATAATCCCCGTTCTGCGCCGATTCCCGTACCTACTAATATAGCAGTGGGCGTAGCTAATCCGAGGGCGCAAGGACAAGCAATTACAAGGACTGCGATCGCGAGTTTTAAACTCAACAGCAACGGAGAGGGAGATATCATCATTTCATGACCCATATCATGAGACATTCGAGTCATTAATACGTCTGGATACAATCGAGTTCCGATGAAGTTCCAGAACAAAAAGGTTAGCGAAGCAACCGCCATTACCCCAAAAGCAAAATAGCCTGCTACAGTATCGGCTAGCTGTTGTATGGGCGCTTTCCGGGTTTGCGCGTCTTCTACCGAAGCGATAATTTTAGCTAAAGTCGTGTCTTTGCCAATACGAGTTGCTTTAATTGCGATCGCGCCAGATTGATTAATTGTTCCAGCGGTAACAAGATTTCCTGGCTGTTTGGATACGGGTATGGATTCTCCTGTCAGCATCGATTCATCGACAGAAGTTTCTCCCGTTACTATTTCTCCATCGACGGGGATCTTTTCTCCGGGTAATACCCAAACCCATTCTCCGACTCGGACTTGTTCGACGGGAATTTCGATTCCTGAAGGTTCTGAGGTATTGGGATCGCCGATTAATCGGGCAATAGGCGACTGCAAGGCGACGAGAGTACAAAGAGCAAAACGAGCGCGATTTCTGGCTCTTGCTTCGAGGGTGCGTCCTAGTAAAATAAATCCCAATAGCATGACGGGTTCGTCAAAAAAGCATTCCCATCCCAGTTGAGGAAAGACGAGTGCAATGCAACTAGCTAGATAAGCGCTAAGCGTTCCTAACCCGACGAGGGTATTCATATTAGGCATTCCATGCCACAAGCTGCGCCAACCATCAATCAGGAGCGAGCGCCCTGGAAATAAGAGTGCTAGGGTAGCTAGTCCCCAATGCAGCCAAATATTGCTCAAAGCGGGAATTGCAGGAACGCCAATATGGTCTAAATGACCCAGGCAAGAGAAGATTAATAGGATAGACGCGATCGCTAAATTCCTAAGTTGCTGTCGCGCTTCGATTTGTCGTCGTTCGGTTGGAGAGGGCAACGATTCGCTAGTTTGTCCGGGTGTTGAGGAGCGCAGTTGCGAAGGAAATCCCGTCTGAGTTAGCTTTTGAGCTAGCGTTTCCGGTTGTAGGGTTTCTGGAGAATACCGAACGACAGCTACTTCTGTCACGAGATTGACGCAGGCAGAAACTACTCCTGGATTTTGAGCGAGTTGGCGTTCTACTGCTTTAACGCAACCAGCACATTTCATCCCAGTCACGTCTAGCGTAGCGGTTTTTAGAGCGGTTTCAATAGTTGTTTCTTCAACTTGTGGGGCGATGGTCATCGATCTTCGGTTGTTGTAAGTTAATTGGTCGAGCGCTATCGCTCGCTTACGAGAAAATCAAAACTTATTTCCTTGAGTTTAAGCCTTCAAAGCTTGCTTGGTCGCTGTTTAAAGTTTCCTCTTTATTCCGATCTTGCCTTATTTATTCCTATTTTTGGTACTTTCAGATTTTGTATTTTTTCTTAATTTTTTGAAGAATGGTGAGACGAGCGATTAATTTTTGCCAATGCCCTTTCTAATATAAAATCGCGAAACCCAACACAGACAGAAGTTGGATAATCGCGATCGCTCAAAATGATTTTATTGCGTATTTATGCCGAAACAAAAATATCTGCACTAGTGAGGGCGACTCCAGGCGTAAGAGTTACGATCGCAACCCTTGCAAAAGCTGTTCCACTTCCATCGGCATCAAAAAATAACCCGCCGCTGGTTCGATTATAAATAAAGCGATCGTTCGCATCAAGAGCCGCAGTGCCCAAACGAAACTGCGATGGTGCGAGGGTTCTACCTCCTACTAATCCGCCGCCAAATCCTCTGGCAGAGATCGCGATAAAATCGTTAACGGGGTTAAAGTCTGTGATGCGATCCACCCCTTGAGTTCGAGATGAGAATAAAAAGCGATCGCTTCCCGCCCCACCAATAAGCGTATCGTCGCCCAAACCACCAACTAAAGTATCGTTGCCTGCTAAACCACCAAGCAAGTCATCTCCATTACCTCCGCTGATGAGATTATTGCCTGCATTACCTTGAATGGTGTTGTTGCTATTGTTACCTATACCGCTAATTGAAGCATTGCCAATTAGAAATAATCTTTCTACATTCGCTCCTAAACGGTAAGAGATTACAGAGGCAACGCTGTCTATTTCTCCAGGAAGAGTAGAGGTTTCGACTACGACATCGGTAGGACTGCCCACAGAATAAGCATCGTTGCCAATTCCACCAATCATTCTGTCGCTTCCGGCTCCCCCAACAAGGCTGTCGTTGCCTGCGTTACCGAAAAGAATATCGTTGTCGAAGTCGCCTAGAAGGGTATCGTTGCCCAATCCTCCATTCATGAGATCGTTGCCTGCCTCGCCGAATAGATAGTCATTTCCCCCCAACCCATTGAGGGTGTCGTTGTTAAATGTGCCACTCAGATAGTCATCGAAATTAGATGGGGTAGCTACCCTGGCTGACATCGCTAATTTATAACTGCTATTGTATTGTTCTCGGTCGGGAAATACTTGGACAAAATAAGTTCCCGCTCCTAGTGACTGGTTGATAACGCGATCGCTAGTCGAAAAACCATCTCCGTCGCCCAACCTAACAATATCTTCATTCCTATCCCACAAACCGT
The DNA here is from genome assembly GCA_025454425.1 of Hydrococcus sp. Prado102. Classification (GTDB taxonomy): domain Bacteria; phylum Cyanobacteriota; class Cyanobacteriia; order Cyanobacteriales; family Microcystaceae; genus Hydrococcus. Next base: position 46,845 of record JALOOL010000001.1, read on the forward strand.
TGTTATTTCTATCTAAAATTAATGCTACGGCTATATCATCGTTCAAATTGGTTAGACGCACATTGACAAAACTATTTCGCGTCAAGTTAAAACGATACACATCGGCTTGGTCGGTCGTGCCAACGACATTGGTAAATGTACGAGGAGCGCTGAGATTGCCAACTCGCAACCCCGTATTTAATGTATTGCCTGGGTCGATGCTCGGAGTTTGTACTAGGGAACGTGCCGATAACGACAAACTGTAGCTGCTATTGTATTCTTCTCGGTCGGGGAAGACCCAGACAAAATATGTTCCCGCTGCTAATTGCTTGCTGATGGCGCGATCGCTAGTCGAATAACCATCTCCGTCACCCAGTGTAACGATATCTTCATTCCTATCCCACAGACCGTTGCCATTGCTGTCTACAATTAATCCTACGGCTATGTCATCGTTCAAATTTCCTAAAGTTAGGTTGAACTGACTATCGCTCGTCAAATTAAAACGATAGACATCGGCTAGATCGGTTGTGCCGACCAAATTAGTAAATCTGCGGGAACCGACGAGATTGCCAAGTCGCAGCCCCGTATTTAATGTGTTACCTGGGTCGATAGGGGGGTTTTGCAGCAGGGGGCGAGCCGATAATGATAAAGTGTAGTTGCTATTGTATTCTTCTCGGTCGGGGAAGACCCAGACAAAATAATTTCCTGTTGCTAATTGCTTGCTGATGGCGCGATTGGTAGTCGAATAACCATCTCCGTCACCTACTGTAACGATATCTTCATTCCTATCCCACACGCCATTACTATTGCTGTCTACAATTAATCCTACGGCTATATCGTCTCCCAAACCCGTTAACGATAGGTTGAAAAGGCTATCGCGCGTCAAATTAAAACGGTATACATCGGCTAGGTCGTTTGTGCCAACAAAATCTCTAAATATACGAGGACTACTGAGATTGCCAATACGTAAAGCTGTCAGTAGCGTATTTCCTGCATCAACCATAACTAAAACCCAGATTTAACTAAGATAAAAATAGTCAAATCACAAGAATATCCGAACAGGTTTAGCTCGTCAATGATATTTCAACGGATTGTGGCAATATTTACAAAATCTTCTTATTTTTATGTTATTAGGTAGGTTTTTTTGTTCGTTATCTCAATTTTAAATAGTCGAACATCTTATCCTTCTGCCTTCTGCCTTCTGCCTTCAAACACTGATAACTGATTACTGTTTACTGATAACTGTATTAGTCATCTCAAACAAATTTTTAGCTTGTGCGTTGAGAAATCCTTGAAATAACTCAGTTTTACCCGGCGAAATTTCGATCGCATTGCGTTCGGCTATCTCATAATAAGCATAAGTCCAAGGAATCTCAGTTAGTTCGCCTTTTTCCTCATCCCAGACGGAAACCATTTCTGTAACAGCTTGAGTGGCGGTTTGACGCAATCCACTTCCTAAGCTCCCTTCGATCGCGGCTTTCATCGGGATGCCTCGTCGTGCTAAGCTGCTGGCAGTACTTTCAATGTCGGGATAAGTTGGAGTATTTTGACGGTTGATGTAGCCTGTAAAGTGATTGACCCCGTAGCCGTGAAGTAAAACCCAAGCCCCATATTGAGAAACTTGGTTAACTGATTCGACGAGCGATCGCGTTGGAGGTTTCCAAGGACGAGTAAAAGCAGTTTGCAAAACTGAGGCGCTAAGGTTCTCTTTTAGAGAATTTAAATCAAAAAACTCGCCAGAATTAACCGTTTGCTCGATTTGTCGAACGATAGAATTAGGTAAAGCTTCTAAGATTAATTCGCTAATAAATAATTTGGGAAGATCGTATCTATCTTGTTCGGGATGGCTATAGTGTCGCGCATATAAATGTTGGTCGGGAAATTCGTATTCTCCTGCTGCTTCGTAGCCCAAGGCTTCTACAATACTAGCTAAATAGGGAATGCCTAAGTCTATTGTTCCATTAATAGTATCTAGGGTGAGGCGTAGAGAACGAAAGGCAATATGATCGTTTGCGATCGCGCCGCCTGCTTCTTCTATCATTTGTTGATAAATACGCGCATATTCGACGCGACGGCTATAATCTTCCCAAAGACCATCCCATAATTGACGGGCAATTTCTGCTTGTTTCATGGAATTTCCCCCAATAATTGAGCGAGAATATCTAAAGCGACTTGTATTTGTTCGCTAGTAATAATTAATGGCGGACAAAATCGAATAGCTGCTTTGCCACAACCGAGAAGCAATAACCCTCGATAAAATGCTTCATCTACTATCCAATTTCGTCGGTTAGGATCGAGTTTTCTATCAACATCATAAAGATCGATCGCAACCATCAATCCTTTCCCACGAGGGTTAGAAATGCAATCAAATTTCTCTGCCAGTTGTTGCAATCCAGCGATTAATTCTTCTCCTCGCTGACGTGCATTTTCAAGTAATTCTGTCTCCAATAGCTGTAGCGTTACTTTTGCCGCGGCGCAAGCAACGGGATTGCCGCCAAAGGTTGTAGCATGAGATCCAGGCGGCCACGTCATCAACTCAGATCGCGCTAAGATAGCTCCTAGAGGCAACCCGCTGGCAATACCTTTGGCAAGGGTCATAATGTCGGGCATAACTCCCCAATGTTCGATCGCAAAGACTTTTCCCGTGCGCCCTATTCCCGATTGCACTTCATCGACTATCATCAGTATGCCGTAGCGATCGCAGATTTGACGAATGCGTTCTAAAAATCCTTCTTCTGGCACGATATAACCGCCTTCGCCTTGAATGGGTTCGACGATAATGGCGGCGACTTCTTCTGGCGGTACGATTGAAGTAAAAAGCGATTTTTCGAGATTGTCTAAACTGGCGTGAGTACCGTAGGGAATATGGGTTACGCCTGGAAGTAGGGAACCGAATCCTTGACGCTGAACTGCTTTAGAACCCGTAAGAGACATTGCCCCATAGGTGCGTCCGTGAAATGCTCCCAGAAAGGCGATTAAGCGATCGCGTTTTGTATAATAACGAGCTAGTTTAATTGCGCCTTCTGTCGATTCAGTTCCAGAATTGGTAAAAAAGATACGACCGGATTGGGGAAAGGGAGCCAGTTTGACTAGCATTTCGCCTAATTCTACCATTGGGGGATAGTAAAAATCCGTCCCCGACATATGGATAAGCTGGCTAGCTTGTTCTTGAATTGCCCGAACGATTTGGGGATGAGAATGTCCCGTAGCGGTTACGGCAATTCCCGCTGTCATGTCTAAGAAAAGATTGCCATCGACATCTTCAATCGTGCAACCTTCTCCTCTGGCAACTGCTAAAGGATAGCCGCGAGTGTAGGATGGAGAAGAGACAGCGCGATCGCGATCGATCAGTTCTTTAGCGCGCGGCCCTGGTAAATCGGTAATAATTCGAGGAATTTGAGACAAAGCGCGATCGTTTGGGGTACTAAGCATTGAACGATAACCAATGTCAAGACATTGTTAAAAGATACTTTAATTTTGACGTATTAAAACTAAAATATGCTTCTTTAAAAGTTAAGGAATTGAGACTTTTCTCAACCAATAAAAAACTCTGCTGTTTAGCAGAGTGCGAGAGCAAAAGGAAAATAGAGACTGGTTCTTTTAGCGAATATTTCTTTGAACGTAGGAAGCGACACCAACGTCGAGATAGCGTCCGTAGCTATCAAATCTGTCTTGTTGGGCAATTCTATAAGGACAATTACAAATATCTGCGAGTCCCATGCTAAAGAATGTGACGGAGCTTAATACAATTAAAAATAATGCGATAGTTTTCTGGATCGACAAAAAGCTCTGAACCAGTCGAACGCAGATCGGAAATTGAAATGTTAGCCATTGAAAGTCTCCTTGTTTGTATTGATTAGATAGTTGGAATATAAAGCGATCGCCCTCAATAATTTCTTACATTATTGATTGATGGTTGATGTGGCGATCGCTACTAATAAAACTGCTCTAATCTAGTACTAAGACATCGCCACGCAAGGATGGAATAAGATATAAAGTATTTCCTGTCGCTTCAACAGTTGTTGGAATATTGCCAGGATTACCATATTTACCTCCTTCTATCCTCATTTCATTATCAGTTAACTCATTCATGAAACTTTCAGAATCTATAAATAAGACTGACCCAGAAAGATTGAGATCTGCAATTGAAATATTAGCCATTTAAAAACTCTCGACTTGTGTTGATTAAATGATTTAGATTTAAGGCGATCGCAACTAAAAATTAATGAAGTTTTATAGCGCGATTGCTCTCTTGAAAACTAGCCTATCTTTTTACTTCGACAGGCATAGGCGGACAAACGATCGTGCGAACTCCAACAGGATTTGTTTCCTTATCTCTAAAAATTGGATCGCAGGCGCACAGACCACCATTAATATTACCTAAATCGTTTTCAGCTAAAGCTGTCATAAAACTTTCTGTATCGCTGAATAATTCAGCCCCAAGAAATTGTAAATTATCGATTGAAATGTTAGCCATGATAAGTCTCCTTCGATTGCTTAAAAATTAACTGAGTTTGATGTTAGAAATCGGTTCTAAGCAAAAACTAAATTGTTGCCTAGAAAGTTGGCGGGAAAGGTTGGGGTGGAGGGCTAGGAGGAAAGCCAAGAAAGATTACAGGTATAAGTGTAACTCCATTAGGAAGAAGGACTGGTTCGCCGAGTTTAAATGCTGCAACAGTACCACCAGAAATCTTGAGTTGTTCGTTTTGCTCTAATTGTTGTATCTGAGTTTCGGGATTCAGATTTTTGATGTGAATTTTAGTCATTTTAGAAATCCTGTTCAATTCCTAATTCTATTATTAACATTTGCTTTTGAAAAAGAGAGGTTTTTGCTATTGTTTTTCAGACATAATTTTCTAACTAAACCAGTCATTTTTTTATTAAAATAAAATCGCGATCGATAATTAAATTAAACGATCGCGATCGCGCCTCGAATTGCTTGCCTAAACTATCCACGACATGATTTCTGGATCGCTTGGTTGGGTTGGAATCACACTTCCACCAAGACCGCCATTAATAGTTCCTAACTCATTAGCAACTAGATCGTTCAAATAACTTTCCGAATCGAAAAACAACTCAAAACCTGAAGATTGTAAGTCGTAAATACTAATAGTAGCCATCTTTTTTCCTCTACATAAACGACAATAAAGTTTATTGGATCGCAACGCCATTTTCAGTAAGGCGAATCTGATTGAATGGAACGCCCGCAAAGGATTCCAGATTGTTTTGTGCGGCTTGACGAAGTTGAGTTTGTGTATCGACATCTCCCTGCTGTTGTGCGTATTGAAAGGCGAGATACATCATTGCACCCATTGTTCCCAAACCTTCCGCTATCGATTGTTGCTCCCCCGCACTTGCTGTCTGAAACTGACCGTTTTGAGTCAGTAACTGACTGAATTGGTTGTAGATTGCCCTGCTGACAGAATCGGGAGGTTCTTCGCTTTGTCCAGTCGCGATCGCATAGTTGACAATGGTAAAAAAAGTCATCGCAGTGGCGAGATCGCTAGCAGGTAAAGCTACTGATGCAGATGCTTCTTTGTATGCTTGCAATGCCAGATCGTACTCTTCATCAGAGATGGCAGGACTGGGACTGCTATTATTTATTTCTGAATCGAAAGATTCTTCTGTGGGTTCCTCGTATTCTTCGCTTCGAGATTCAACTTCGCCACCATTAATAATTTGTCGCCTCATAACGCCGTAGTCATACCAACTAGGCATAGCAAACGGGCTATATTGAGCTAATGTTGGCAGTGCAAAACTTATCGGCAATGCAACCGCAGAAACCACTGCAACGATTGTTAATCCTCTTTTCATCCACAACACCTAGACACGATATCTGTATTACGATTGACAAGTGCGATCGGATTTCAATTAGTAGTTTGCGAGTTAATGAAGTAAAGTCACCTGTAGGGGCGCATGGCGTGCGCCCGATATTTGTATTTCATTTTTCTCTAATGAAGCCGAATTGGTATATACGAACGCACTAAAAATTGACAAGCTTGGGAAGATGTAAAATAAGACATATCTTCTCCACCTTGAACTTTTAATTCATCATTGGATAGATCTTGCAAGAAACTTTCGGAATCGATAAATAATTCAGTACCAGCACCATTGAGGTTTGAAATAGAAATTTTAGCCATTAGAAAATCTTTGATTGATATTGAGTAAATTGTTGACGATCGAAGCGATCGCGATCGCCCCAAGACATCACCTAATGCTAAAAAGCATTAGATTCAATTACCGCACGGTAGGTTGAATTGTACAAAATGGAGAATCAATTGCTGTAATAACTCCTATTTCGTGCATGATTCCAATCCCGCCTCGAATTCTATTAGCGAATAAATCTTTATTAGAAAGTTCGCGCATATAACTTTCTGAGTCGGCAAATAACTCAGTACCAGTTACGTGCAAATTAGAAATTGAAATGTTAGCCATAATGAATCTCCTTTGATGTCCTGAAAATGATGTGTAATGACAATATTTGTGTTAAGTGGATAGGTTTGAAGTGAGAGCGATCGCAACTCAAATTAACTTTTGTATCAGTAAATAATCGACAATATATCGAGAAGATGAATTGAGTAAACTGTCGCGATCGCACTACAATTTCTTGTTAACAATCTTCTGGAGCAAAACAGATTATCGGATCATCAGGAATCAAAACAATGGGTGCAGTAACTACAGGAACTGATTCAGCTTTAATTTGCATTCCACCATTAATAAATGCTAGTTCGTTATTAGTTAATTCACCCATAAAACTTTCTGAATCTGTCAATAATCCAGAACCATTTAGATTGAGGTCAAAAATTGAAATGTTAGCCATGATAAAACCCTTGGTTAGAAATGAATCAACAAGTTAAAAAATTGCATCAAACAGATACTGTATTAGATATACGAACAAGAGGTTAAATTGGATTTTAGGATCTAATATTCAAGTTATTCCGCTTACATGATGATTTCAACAATGACTACAGCTAGCGTAATACCAGCACTTACAGCAGTAGCATAAATCAGTGAAGCTAGTGGAGTACCGTTCCCATAAACCATAGATGCGAATTCCACATCTGTAAGCTCGTATAGATAGCTTTCATCATCAGCAAACAGATTAGAGCCGGCTATGGTCAAATCAGAAATTGAGATATTAGCCATGAGAATTACATCTTTTATTGATGTCAGTTAGAAAGGATTTAATCTGAATCTGCGATCGCAATCTTGAGTGAGAAGATTGCTAGACAACGCGATCGCAGCTATTGAGATTATTCGTTAGCTAGTTGTGAATCTGGGTAAGGGCAAACCCTACACAACCACTTGCTATTGCAGTAGCAACATAAAGAACACAAAAAGGTGAAGTACCACCTTGAATTTTGTTAAGCACAAAGTCGGATTCAGAAAGTTCATGCAGATAGCTCTCATTATCAATAAATAAATTAGAGCCAGCAGGATAAAGATCGGAAATTGCAATTGTAGCCATTAAAATTTTCTCCCAGAATAGCTATAAGTTAAATCAACACTAATCTCATTACCAATGGCGATAGATTTCACCAGCAACAACGCTTGCTAAGAAACTTACTGCCACAAAACAAGGAAGAGTGCTACCACCTTGAGTTGTAGTAAACTCTATGTCTGAAAGCTCCCTTAAATAACTTTCATTGTCTGAGATAAGTTGAAAACCACTTGGACGAAGATCGGAAATTGCAATATTAGCCATGAGAATTTCTCCCAATTGTAAGTACAAAAAATTGAAAATATTTTTATCTTGGCGATCGCCAAATAACAAATGCGAGAAAAACTTCTCTGAAATTATTGTTAAATCAGAGCATTTTTTAAGCATTCACTGCTATAAACATCCGTGTTTACCTGAATAATACCCAATACCAAATGTTATTAGTGCTACACAAGCGGATGCTATACATAGACCGGAAGTTCCGCCATTGATTTTACTAAACTCAAAGTCTCCATCGGAAAGCTCTCGCATATAACTTTCATCATCGCTAAATAGCTCAGAACCTGTCAAACGCAGATCGAAAATTGCAATATTAGCCATTGATTTTCTCCTAATTTAAGGAAGACCAATTGAAAGTGTTTTTATCTTGGAGATCGCCAAGTAACAAATACGAGAAAAACATCTCTGAAATTATTGTTAAATCAGAGCATTTTTCAAGCGTTCACTGCTATATACATCCATGTTTACCTGAATAATACCCAATCGCTAAAAGACATATTCCTGTTGCTACACAAGCAATAGAAGTACCTCCTTTTATATAATTAATATGATTCGACTCAAGATCGGAAAGTTCTTGTAAATAGCTTTCGTCATCACTAAATAGTTCGGAACCTGTAAAATAGAGATCTGAAATCGCAATATTAGCCATTGATTTTTATGCGGTTAATCATTTTTTAGTTAGGTAAATTGTTCTCAAAGTTGTTGAAGTAAACCTTCGCTTTGAATCACTCGATACCATGTCTTTATCTTGGCGAACAAAAACCCGATTCGTCAATGGCTAAACGCTAGTTTCTCCGACATAATTTTGTAATCTTAGAGCTAAAAAATACGATGCGATCGCCACGTTAAACCCTAAAAAGCACAGTCGCGATCGCACTTAATAAATTGCTCGTATTGAGTTCGCTATTTACTCAGCTAGCATCAAAGATTCTCTTAAGCAAATTTTAAGGTTGCGAGTGAATGTTTGTTTGTCAACTTAAAACCTTCAAAGATAAAAACGACTTAATTATCGAGATAGTTATTGATGCGATCGCGTAATTCTTTTTAGTTTCAACGATTGCAAAAGCGATCGCAGCTTGAGTTGACAGCAAAATTTAGTGCCATTTTGTCACCAAGTACACTAGAATCGTGACAGAGTTATTGAAGCCTTATGAGCAAACGACTAAAAAATGATGAGCGAGTCACGGCGAGGATTAGCACATCAGTCAAAGAAACCTTGCAACAAGCGGCTGACTTGTCCGGTGCGACCTTAAATCAGTTTCTCGTCCAATCTGCCTTAAAGGAAGCGCAAAGAATTTTGGAAGCGGAAAGAACGATTGTTTTATCGCAACAAGATGCAAATAAAATCTTCGCTCTAATTGAAAATCCTCCAATTGTTCGAGACAAGCTGAAAGCAGCATTTGAGAAACACGAGCAATTTTTCCGTGAAGATCGTTGAATTACTAAAAAAATCTCACAATCGCTCTCAATTCGATTGCGGCAATTCTGCACTCAACCAATTTCTTTCTCAGACAGCAAGACAACACATTCAGAAAGGCATTTCTCGGACATGGGTTTTGATTGATAGTGCCCGTCCCTCCGAGATTATTGGTTTTTTCACTCTAACGCTATGTGAAATCAGAGTGGAAGCACTACCGCCCCAGTGGGCTAAAAAATATCCTTCTCAAATCCCTGGGGTAAAACTAGCTCGTTTGGCAGTAGATAAAAACTGGCAACGTCAGGGAATAGGGGAAATCCTGATAGTCGAGGCGATGCAGCGATCGCAAATAGTAGCAGAAAACGCAGGTGGCATTGGTTTGTTTGTCGATGCTAAAAATGAAGTAGCCCAATCCTATTACTTGCGTTATGGTTTCGAGAGTCTGGAAAGTTCTCCATTACAAATGTTTCTTCCTTTCCAAACAATTGCAGCACTTTTAAAAAGGCTTCCCGAATCAGAATAATAAATCTGTTAATTTGCTATTTACTCAGTTAATTTTAAGGATTCTCTCAGCAAATTTTAAGGTTGCGATCGCATTTTGCTTTTTACATTCATAGCGGTTTTCGCCCCCTAGCCCCCCAAAACTGGGGGGAACCTCTCAAAGTCCCCCATGATTGGGGGATGAGAGGGGGCAGAACCTCTAGTCTACCCAACTGAAAATCGCTATCAAAATCTTCAAAAATGCAACAGACATAATTATCGCGTCCCCGAAAGACTTTTTTAAAACTGTAATCTTTGCTGGAAAAGAAATACAAGCATTTTGTTCCAGCGCGATCGCAAAAAACTTATCGGTGAATAAATCCAATTCGACACAACCCTCGTATACATACAAAAGGTTTTTAAGGAGTAACTGCGTTGAAAAAGCAAGGTCAATACCTAACGTTATTTCAGCGAAAGCTATTGCTAAAAGCACTACAAAGTGAATCTCGTCCCCAATACCGCCAAAGAATAGAGATAATGCTCCTAGCAGACAAAGGATACTCAGCGACACAAATATGCAACGAACTAGGGTGCGCTCAAGAAACCGCTCGTTATTGGCTGGAAATGGCGCGTTCTGGCTTAATACATCAGTGGAATCAACATAACATCGGTCGCCCCAAGAGAGTGAGTGAAGAGTATTGCGATCGCTTGCACGAGTTAGTCACCCATAGTCCTCGCCAGTATGGTTATTGTTTCGATCGCTGGACGGCGGGATGTTTGAGCAAACATCTGGCAAAAGAATTTGCCATTGAAGTTAGCGAACGCCATATCAGCAGATTACTAAAAGAAATGGGACTTTCTACCCGTCAAAAAGTTAATAAGCGAATGGGGATTGCGATTGATGACTTGTCACCTAATCAATCGAACGAACCTTATTATTTTTTGAATTTAATGTCAATTTCGTAACGATTACCAATCGTTCAGATTTTTATAGCGTTTTTGCCCCCCTACCCCCCAATTCTGGAGGGAAAATTCTTAAAGTCCCCCAAGATTGGGGGATTTAGGAGGCATACCGATAATCTACTCAACTGAAAATTGTTATTATGGTTGTTTCACATCAAAATTTAAATACGCCTTTAATTCAAGCTTTTGGCGAAGAATTCGCTAATTATTCTCAGCTTCTACAAACCCAAGAATTTCCACCAGGTAAACCATTCTGGAATGCAGCAGATGCTAAACCAGGAATTTATCTCGTTCTTTCAGGTAAAGTAAGATTATTAGATGCAAGCGATCGCCCGATCGTCTCTTTAGATGCTGGAAAGTCTTTTGGAGAGATGACCCTATTTCCCGAAGCATCCTGTCAACCCTACAGTGCTAGAGCGTCTTTTAAGCTAAAGTTGGGCTATCTTTCAGGAAAAGATTTAGAAACGATCCTGCGCAAACATCCCACTATTCGCGATCGCTTTTATCAACGCGCGATCGAGCAAGACTTATTAGTATTGTGCCGTCAAATCGATACACTGCAAGAAGTTTCTTCAGAAGCGATATTACAGATGTTGCCTCTACTGGAGAAGCAAACATTCCCCACTGGAAAACTATGTTTGTTGCGCCAAGGCGAAGCAATAAATTCATCTGGAGAGAAATTCATAGCGGGTAGATTTTATCCCAGTCAGTTACTACAAAACGATCCCACAAATGAGACAGAACTTTATTGTCTCAGCGAAGAAAATTGGCAAAAAGCACTCGAATATGTTCCCCAATTAGCAAATTTGGTCGAACATAACGCCACTTCTACCATCAATTATCCTCCTGCGGGTAGCGTTACCAAAGAAGTTATCAGATCCCCCGAACCCCTTCCCAGCAAAGAACCGCCAAAAGCCAAAATCCGCAAAGCTTATTTTCCCAGTCCAAGCATTAGAGTCAATCATGTATGGCAGCGATTTACGCGACGCTACCCTTATTTTGAACAACAAAGTGCCTCCGATTGCGGTGCAGCATCGTTAGTCATGGTGGGACGTTATTGGGGGAAACGATTTAGCGTCAATCGCTTGCGAGAACTGGCAAATGTCGATCGCAGCGGTGCATCATTGCGAGGACTAGCAGAAGCAGCAGAAAGTATCGGTTTCTCCACTCGTCCGGTGAAAGCGGGTTTGAAGAAACTAGCAGAACAAAACTTACCTGCGATCGCACACTGGGAAGGCAAGCATTATATAGTAGTGTATGAAATTACAAAAGATCGCGTCATTGTTTGCGATCCTGCGATCGGACAGCGCAATCTCACTCACGATGAATTTAAAGAAGGATGGACGGGATACACTTTACTGCTACAACCCACCGCCTTACTACAAGATGCGCAAGAAGAACGCCAACCTTTCTGGCAATTCTTTGAATTAGTAAAACCTCACGGACTCGTTTTATTTGAAGTCTTAATTTCCTCAATCCTGATTCAGATTTTGGGATTGGTGACACCCTTATTTACACAACTACTCTTAGATCGCGTCGTCGTTCAACGCAGTAACTTAACCTTAACCGCGATTGGAATAGGAATGTTACTCTTTGGACTCTTTCGAGTTGCGATCGTGGGATTGCGACAGTATCTACTGGATCACACCGCACAAAAGGTTGACACGGCATTAATTATCGGATTTATCAGTCACACCTTTCGCTTACCCCTAAAATACTTTGAATCTCGCTATGTAGGCGACATCATTTCTAGAGTCCAAGAAAACCGTAAAATCCAACGTTTTTTAACCGGAGAAGCACTTTCAATCTTTCTCGACTTGCTGACAGTGTTTATCTATGTTGGGTTAATGTTCTGGTATAGCTGGCAGATGGCATTACTAACCTTAGTGGTCGTACCTCCCTTTGCAATACTAACCCTCGTGGCGACTCCCTTTCTCAAACGAATTTCGCGAGAGATTTTTGCAGCCATTACCGTTGAAAGTAGCTATCTCATTCAATCTCTTACAGGCATTCGCACTGTTAAATCCATGTCAATCGAACAAAGCGTTCGCTGGCATTGGGAAGAGTTGTTAAGTAAATCTGTAAAAACTAGCTTCGGCGGACAAGTGATTGGCAATCGCTTGCAAATTTTTAGCGGTGTAATCCAAACGGTTGTAACCACGGGATTGTTATGGTTCGGTGCATGGCAAGTCATTCAAAATCAACTCACCGTCGGACAATTGGTAGCTTTTAATATGTTGTTGGGCAATGTTATCAGTCCATTTCAACGTTTAACAGTTCTCTGGAACGACTTACAAGAAGTCTTAATCGCTGTGGAACGAATTAACGATGTTATCGATGCCGAACCCGAAGAAGACTTACACAAACAAGTCCGTCAGTCTTTACCACCCGTTAAAGGCAATATTCGCTTCGAGCAAGTCACCTTTCGCTACAATCCCGATAGCGATGCCAACACCCTCGAAAACATTAGCTTCGAGGTTAAACCAGGAGAAATGGTAGCACTGGTAGGGCGTAGCGGTTCTGGGAAAACCACCATTTCTAAACTACTGCTGGGACTATATACGCCAACACAGGGCAAAATTTTAATCGATGGATATGAAGTAGAAAGTCTTTCACTGCGATCGCTGCGCCAACAAATCGGAGTCGTCGATCAAGATACCTTTATGTTTGGCGGTACGATTCGAGAAAACATCAGCGTCGGCTATCCTAGTGCCAGTTTAGATGAAGTCATCGTCGCCGCACAACTCGCAGGCGCACATCAATTCATTCAAGAATTGCCGATGGGATACGAAACCCAAATGGGAGAAGGCGGCGGCTTACTTTCTGGAGGACAAAGACAGCGAATTGCGATCGCCCGTGCCCTACTAGGAAATCCTCGTATATTAATCCTAGACGAAGCCACTAGCAGCCTCGATGCCGAATCGGAACGCATCATTCAAAACAATCTCACTACCATTCTGCGCGGTCGCACGACATTTGTAATCGCCCATCGTCTCTCAACCGTGCGTAACGCCAACAAAATCCTCGTTCTCGACAGAGGCGTACTCATCGAATCGGGTTCTCACGAAGAACTGATGGCAAAACGAGGACATTACTTCTACCTCAACCAACAACAGCTAACCAGCGTAGGCTAAAACTTTATAGTTCAAAGTTCAAAGTTCAAAAATCATTATTCTTTACTTGTCCCCCTTGTCTACCTTGTCTCCCCTCTCTCTCCTCTCTCTGCGCCTCTGCGTCTCTGCGTGAGATCTAAAAAACCTCGTATAAAGCCAAAAGACCATGCCAAACCTCCCCGACACCCAACTCAAATCCATCCCAGAAACAACCGACTACGACATTGTAGAACCGACTCCCGAACCTTCCCCAACCGACGAACTAATCCTTCCTAGCGTACAGCCAACGCGAACCGAGGATCGCGATTGGTCGCATTCCGCCCAAGACTTACTCGATGGACTGCCTCGCGTCTGGACGAGGGGATTATTGTATATGTTAATTGGATTTGCCGCGATCGCGATTCCTTGGGCATCTATCTCAAAAGTAGACGAAACCGGAAGCGCCAGAGGACGATTAGAACCGAAAGGCATGGTCTATCGACTCGATTCACCCGTTACGGGGGGAGTCGCCCAGATTCGAGTCAAAGAAGGACAAACCGTTAAAGCGGGACAAGTTTTAATTGAGTTAGACTCGGAAATCGTTCGGACTGACTTGCAACAAGCTGAAGAAAAGCTACAAGGACAAGTCGCTCAATTGTCCCAATTAAATCTCCTCAAAGACCAGTTATTTATAGCACTAGCAACTCAACGACAGCAAACGCAAGCACAAGATTTAGAAGTTCAGGCGCAAATCGAACAGACCCAACAAAATCTCAACACCCTCAAAACCTCCTTTTTTCTACAAAAAGAAGAAAAATTAATACAAGTCAACCAAGCACGAAAAGCGATCGAACACGCTCAAACTACTAGTAGATTAACCGCTCTCAGCGTAGATGTCGCTCAACGAGAAGTCGAACGCTTTCAAAAAGCCTTTCAAGAGGGAATTGTCACCCAGGTTAACGCTGTAGAAAAGCAAGAGATCTTGCAAGAAAGACAGAGAACATTGGCGCAATCGCAAGCTGATATCGAACAAGCACAATTGAGTTTAGCAGAACAAGAAAGCAGCTACCAACGAACGATTCAACAAGCAGAAGCCGATATCGAACAAGAAAAGTTGCGTCTCAAAGAAAAAGAAAAGAACTATCAAAGCTGGATTAATTCTGCCAAACTTGCCATTCTCAAAAGCGAAGAAGAATTGAAAAATCGGGAACGAGAAGTCACGGGACTTAAAGCAGAAATCGCCCAAAGTAGAAGTCAAATTGCTTCGCTCAAACTTCAGTTAGGGCAAAGAATGATAAAAGCGCCCGTCAATGGTACGGTTTTTGAATTGGCGATCGCGCGTACTGGTGCAGTGGTACAACCCGCCCAAACCATTGCTCAAATTGCCCCAGAAAATACGCCACTCGTACTGAGGGCACAAATGCCCAGTCAAGAAACGGGTTTTCTGCGTTTAGGAATGCCTGTCAAGCTCAAATTTGATGCTTATCCTTTTCAAGATTTCGGAGTGGTTGAAGGTCAGCTTACCAAGATTTCTCCAGATTCTAGAATGCAAGAAACGCCTCAAGGACAAATAGAAGTATTTGAAATAGAAGTTACTTTAGATCGCTCCTACATTCAAACTCAAAATAAACGAGTTACCCTAACCGCAGGACAAACAGCAACAGCAGAAGTTATTATCCGACAGCGCCGCATTATCGATTTTATTCTCGATCCGCTTAAAAGGTTACAAGAAGGCGGTTTGGAACTTTAATTAATACCATTTTGCAAAAGTAGCAACCAAACCGAGCTTATTGATGTTGGGTTTCGTTACTACTACAACTCCTAATTTTCATAATTCATAATTCATCATTCATCATTTCCCAATCATGTTAAAAACGTTTTCAATTTCCCAAGCAGAAATTATTCATCAAATTAAACTTTCTTGCCAAGTTCCTATTTTAATTGAAGGAATTATTGCTCGCAAAATTATTGCTTCGACAGCACAAGAATTGGGCATTAAAGTAGAAACTGATGAACTTCAACAAGCAGCCGATCGCATTCGCTTGCTCAACCGACTCGAAAAATCTGAAGATACTTGGTCGTGGCTGCAAAAACATCATTTGTCGCTCGATGAATTCGAGGAATCCATCTATGCCAGTACGCTCGCTACTAAACTAGCACAACATTTATTTGGCGATCGCGTCGAACTTTTCTTTGCCGAACGCATCCTAGATTATACCCAAGCCGTTCTCTACGAAGTTGTTTTGGATGACGAAGACTTGACAATGGAGTTATTTTATGCACTACAAGAAGAAGAACTCACTTTTCCTGAAGTTGCCCATCAATACATCCAAGAACCAGAATTGCGGCGGGTTGGAGGCTATCGCGGCACGCTGCGCCGTAGCGAACTCAAACCAGAGATTTCTGCGGCTGTTTTTGCTGCTAAGCCGCCTCAAATTCTCAAGCCAATTAAGACTTCTAAGGGCATTCATTTAATTCTAGTCGAAGCAATTATTCAACCAACATTAGATACTGCCTTGAGTTATAAGATTTTAAACGATCTATTTTCTGCATGGCTCAAGCAACAAATCGCGCAAGTTGAAATCGCGATCGATCTTGTTACATCGTGACCTCCTTCCAACACCAAGCTACAAGAGCGTCGGCTATGGCGACTGCCAAAGTGAAAAAAATATAGAGAGCGATCGCTCATTACTAGCTTTTCTTGCCACGATATTTTATGTAAATTGCCGCGCGAGCGATCCTTGCCTAGAGAAACAAAGAGCGCTAAACTAACCAAAATGCTTTTAAAACTAAGTAGCGAATAAGCGAGTAAATTCTCAAAAAATGAAGATTAGCTTGTCGCTAAATTGTCTCTAACGCTTTAAAAACTAAATACTAAATAACGATGGAGAAAATAAAACTGGCAAAATGGCGAGGATTATCTCGCTCTTTACTGTTTAGCGTCTCTTCGATCGCCGCTAGTATGGCGATCGCATCTTCTCCCGTTCTGGCTGCCACTCTAGCTAGTTCCCAAGCCCAATTTCAGTTAGATAATTTTAGTCAAAGACCCGATACAACTTCTACTTTCACCGATATTGATTCTTTTAGCACTGTCTCGGTACGAGGAGAGGTCAAAACCTCGGCTCGACCTTCGGCATTTTTTAGCGACGCACCCCTTGAAAACTTATCTGCTTTGGGCAATTCCTCGACTCTAGCAACGGGTAAAGGAAATAACTATTTTGGAGAAGTGCAAAGCGAGGCTGACGTTTTTGGCACCTTTGCGATCGAAGAAGCAGAATCTTTTTCTTTTGATTTTGCTAGTTTTCTAGACCTAGAAACTTCGATTCAAAATACTCGCTCCGAAAGTGCCACTGCTGTTGGAGATATATCTATCTTCTTACTCGACAGCACCGATAGCAATAATGTAGCTATTTTAGATTTCTTTTTTCTGAGTGGAAATTTATCAACGCCAGACGATAGCAGCGATTTTCTGGTCTTCGACAATAGCAACAACGTGACGTTAACTAATTCTTCACAAAATCTCTCTGTTGATGGGAATGAAGAATTTTTATCTGCCGACTTTCAAGGTTCGTTTCAACGTTTCTTCGATCGCCAAACTCGATTAACTTTAATCGCTATTCAAACAGACGATGTATCAGTTGTCGCTCGACCTGTCTCAATCCCTGAATCTGGCTTCGATCTAACTCTCTTAATGTTTGGGGTTGCCTCAATCCTAAAACGCAAGCGATCGCGTCTAGTCTAGGCAACAATCTCGAAATCGGTAGCACTTAATTGAGGGATGCCTTCAAGGACAGCAAACTGCTCTCCTTCTCCAAAGCCATCGCCAGCCCCGTTCTGGTTGTAAAATAGATTTCCCGTCCCCGTGCTATAAGTAATGAAAGCATTGCTGAGTTCAGCCGCCAGATCGTCAGCCACAACAGAAAGCTCGCTTTCATTAATAGAATCGCCTTCTGCACTGGTGAGAGCAGTGAAGGTTGTCTTGCTCAAAACAATTTTATCTTCATCTGCTTGAAAATCGCGGATTTTATCGATCCCTACATCGATAGGAGTAAACCCTCTAAAGGTTCTGTAAGAAAAGCGATCGGCACCGCCATTTCCCATAAGTTTGTCATCGCCTGGCCCACCTTCGAGGAGATCGTCCCCTTTCTTTCCTTTAATAGAATCGTCACCCAAGCTGCCATAAATTTTGTCTTCCTGTTGGCTTCCTCGGAGGCGATCGTCCCAGATCGTACCATAGGTAAAATCATCGCCCAGGTTGCCAATTAAAGTATCTCCCGATAATTCAACAGCACTCGTATTAATTTCCACTAAAGTTAGGTGGGCATCGCGTTTAAACCTACGCTGAAAAGTCCCCGTTACCCCGCCTGTCAGATAGTCCGTACCGTTGTTTCCATCAACATCGATCGCGCGATCGCGATCGTCAATTGTAACCCTGCCGCGACGAGAACCAATCTTTAACTCGCCGTTTTGTTCCGAAGAAATTAAGTTACCCCAGATGCCAAAAAAATCTACGATTTTGGGTCGCTCGACATTTGTGGTATCTAACAACAAAAAAGCTATTTTCGACTCAGCCGCGTTGTATTCGGCATCGGGATTTTCAATTTCTTTAGCTTTTAGCGCTAACTCTGCTGAAAAATCGAACGAAAATTTTTCGCCTGCCTCGACTGAAAAACTCGCGATCGCAGCGGTTTTACTTTCGGAACTTACCTGAAAAGCCCCATCCTCACCAATCCCGCTACTCTCAGTAAAGAGTGCAGAGAAAGTTGGATCGTTGTTAAAGATAGCTGCTCCTTGAGCGATCGCAGCTGCCACACCCCCTTCTACGAGGGTTTCCACTTGAGCAGCCGTTAAAGTGCCTGAAGGACTTTCACTATAATTTGTAAAGATAGCATCTCCTGAAGCGGTAGCAAAGTTAGGGTTGGAATTAGGGATTGAAGGGAGCGATCGCGCATATAAAGTTTCCGATATCATAAAATTTTCGTTTTTTTATATTTAAATCTCTTTGGAATCTAACTTTTCGCTTCGGTCTAGCGCTTGCTTGGCTTTCAATATCGCTTTTAAATAAGCTAATTGGCTTCTCCAAGCTTGGCGAGGCAGCAGGGGAGAAGGGGAAGTCGGAATTCGTTGTAGAGACGCGAAATTTCGCGTCTGTACGGAAGTCGGAAGTATTGCCGAATTCTTTTTGTCAGGATCGATACTTGCTGTCACTGTCGATGGCTCCTTGCAACTTGCGATTAAATGTTATGTCGTCACAGTGGGGGAAGGCTCTCGTTCTTCTTGCCAACTGGCAGACCATTGGACGCGATCGCCACTAAAATGTAGCGAATCGTTTTTCGGCCAGGGAGTATCGATCGCCTCCTCGATTAGCTCAAATTCGCCGTTATCGAAGGGAAGTCCTTGCGCTTTAACTTTGGGGATGACGCGCTCTCGAATTCCTCGCGCTGCTTGGGTTAGCGCCCGATGATGGCAGTAAGGATTGTTGCCTTTGCGGTTGAAAAAAACGTGAGCAGTCCAAGTACAACCCCCGCGACAGAGTTCTGCAAACTCGCAGGTTTTACAGAAACCCCATAAATGGGCAGTTCCTTGTGGAGTTCCTGCATTGAGATTGAAACGCAATTCTTCTGTCTTTTCGATAATGTCGTGTAGCGATCGCTCTCTGATATTACCGCCTGTATAAGCCGCAGTGGGTAGCGAGGGACAACCTTTGATAGCACCGTCGGCTTCTATCCCCAAGGTCGAGAGTCCGGCGGAGCAACCTTGCCAAAATGCCCATTCGTTCTCGCTACCGCGTCCCCGAAACAGACGTTCGTAAGGGCCATAGTAACCAATATTATTTCCCGATTGCATTTGAACGCCCTCGCGATATGCCCGACGAGCTATACGAGCTAGCATTGGATAGAGGTCGAGCAACTCATAGGGTTGGAGGAGGATGTCTGCGTTGTCAGCAGCATTCCCCATCGGAACGGTTAGCTGAATCTGCCAAGCGATCGCTCCGGCATCTC
>JALOOL010000326.1 GCA_025454425.1 Hydrococcus sp. Prado102
ATCGTACCAGGGGGTTTAGATGTAATGTCGTAGACAACGCGATTGACCCCTTTAACTTCATTAACCATGCGGTTAGAGATAGTTTCGAGTAAATCGTAAGGCACTCGCGCCCAATCTGCCGTCATGCCATCTTCGCTGGTAATGAAGCGCAGGACGACCGGGTGCGCATAGGTGCGTTTATCGCCCATCACGCCGACACTGCGAATGGGAAGCAGGACAGCAAATGCTTGCCAATAATCGTGATACATTCCACATTTTGTAATTTCATCGCGAACGACAAAATCGGCATCGCGGAGAATGTTTAACCGTTCGGAGGTCACTTCGCCGATAATGCGAATCGCTAATCCCGGCCCTGGGAAGGGATGGCGGCGAACGATTTCTTCGGGTAATCCAATAGAACGCGCTACCTTACGAACTTCGTCTTTAAAAAGTTTGCGCAAGGGTTCGATTAGCTTGAAACGAAGGTTTTTTGGCAATCCGCCGACATTATGATGGCTTTTGATTTTGACAGCGATTCGTTCTCCGGTTTTAGGATCGACGTTGCTGTCGGCGGATTCGATGACATCTGGATAAAGCGTTCCTTGTGCCAGATAATCAAAGGGGCCGAGACGTTGGGATTCTTCTTCAAAAACCTGAATGAATTCGTGACCGATTAGGCGGCGTTTTTCTTCGGGGTCGGTAACGCCTTCAAGTTGTGCTAAAAAGCGTTCTCTGGCGTTGACGTATTCTACTTTAATGTGGAACTGTTCGTCAAAAATCTGCATCAATCGTTCTGGCTCGCCTTTTCGCATGAAGCCTTGATCGATAAACATACAGGTGAGACGATCGCCAATAGCACGATGGAGCAAAAATGCTAAGGTAGAAGAATCGACACCGCCAGAAAGTGCTAGTAATACTCTTTTATCGTCTACTTTTGCCCGAATTTCCCGAATAGCTTCTTCAACAAATGCCTCGGTCGTCCAGGTTGGCTCGCATTCGCAGATATGATAGACGAAGTTGCGGATTGTGGCGAGTCCGCCGACTGAATGGACGACTTCTGGGTGAAATTGTACGCCGAAGATTTTTTGGTGGCGATCGCCGATCGCCGCACAAGGCGTATTATCTGTATGAGCTAGAATTTCAAATCCTTCTGGCAATTTAGTACAAGAATCTCCGTGGCTCATCCACATGGTCGAGCCATCTTCTACATTAGTTAGTAAGTCGATTGGGTCGTCTATATACAGAGATGCCTTTCCATATTCTCCTCGTTTGGCGCGTTCTACTTTACCGCCCAATTGTTGTACCATCAACTGCATTCCATAGCAAACTCCTAAAATAGGAATTCCTAAATTCCAAATTTCGCGATCGCAGTGCGGCGCACCTTCGTCATAAACTGAGTTTGGGCCGCCAGAAAGAATAATGCCTTTAGGATTCAATTGACGCAATTGCTCGGCCGTAGTGCGATAGGATAGCACTTCTGAATAAACTTGAGTTTCGCGAATCCGACGAGCGATTAGTTCTGAATATTGAGAGCCAAAGTCGAGGATGGCTATCATTTGGCGATTTAGGCTTGCAAGAGGCTCTGTTGGCAAATTCTCTAGCGTTTGAGTATTTAATGGTGCGTGCGTAGTCACTAGTTTGGTAGCTCTATTGAATAAGATTAACTGTTTAATTTTTCCTAAGAAAACTCGGCTTTCATTCTTGATTCCACTATAGAGAAGAATCAATTTTAAAAGCCACTTTAGCAGCTATTTGTTGCTAGTAAAATATTCATGAGATTATAACATAAATCAAAAAAAAATAGTCTTTTTAAACGCTATTTTAGGTAATTGTACTCGCACAAAGAACCGTTATTCTTTGATTTAATTTACTGCAAAGATTTTAATAATTTATTCATTTTCTTCATTTTTCTCAAAGCGATCTGTTGTTTATCGATCGCTTTAATATGAAACTTTCGATTAGCCATAATAGGTCGGTTCGTTGCCGCGTTTCCATTTAATATTGCAGCCAACGCTGGGTTTTTGGACGGGAGCGAGTTTTTTGCCAGCTAAAATCCCATCGATAGCAGCGCGTAAATCTCGACCTGTTACGGGAATATTATTGCCTGGACGACTATCATCTAATTGACCTCTGTAAGCTAACTGTCGATTAGTATCGAAGAGAAAAAAATCTGGCGTACAAGCAGCCGTATAAGCTTTAGCAGTTTCTTGGCTTTCGTCGTAACAGATAGGATAAGTTAAATTGAGTTCGCCTGCCATTATTTTTAAGTTTTGAGGCGAATCATCGGGATAATTGGCGACATCATTAGCACTGATAGCAACAATACCGAGTTTTGTCTGGGCATAGTCTTTTCCTAAATTTGCTAATTCGCGTTTAACGTGCTTGACAAATGGGCAATGCTGACAAATAAACATTACTAGTAACGCATCTTTGTCGGTAAATGTCTCTAGAGAAACGGTCTTGCCAGAGACAACATCTACTAGCTGAAAGTCCGGTGCTTTCGTACCGAGGGGTAACATGGTTGACTCTGTTAGTGCCATTGATGCAACTCTCTAATCTAATCTCGTTATTTCTATTTTCTCCCATTATTCAATTGTTAGCGTGTTGTCTGTAAAAACTAAAAAACATACGATAATGGTGTGTAAGTCCTAAAACATATAGATAACAACGATCGCGTGGAGCTTAAACAAGTAATCATTGCCCATAAAGCAGGAGACTCTCAAAGCAAAGCTTGTGCAGAAAAATGCGCTAGAGGGCTAGAAGCTCGCAACTGTAAGGTTCTGATGGGGCCAAGCGGGATTAAAGATAATCCCTATCCCGTCTTTCTTGCCTCTGCTACCTCAAAAATCGATCTAGCAATAGTTTTAGGAGGAGATGGCGCAGTTTTAACCGCAGCGAGACATCTAGCGACCGAAGGCATTCCTATTTTAGCCGTCAACGTCGGAGGACATCTAGGATTTCTGACCGAGCCGTTGGAAGAATTCCAAGATAGCGATCGCGTTTGGGATCGTTTAGAATCGGATCGCTATGCCGTACAACAGCGAATGATGTTGGAGGCGCGTTTGTTTGAAGGAAATCGCCTCAATCCCGAACCTGCAAGCGATCGCTTTTTTTGCCTCAACGAAATGTGCGTCAAACCTGCAAGCATCGACCGAATGCCTACTTCTATTTTAGAGATGGAAGTTGATGGGGCGATCGTGGATCAGTATCAAGGAGACGGCTTATTAGTCTCAACGCCAACGGGTTCGACGTGTTATACTGCTTCTGCTAACGGGCCGATCGTTCATCCTGGAATGAGTGCGATCGTTGTGACTCCGATTTGTCCCCTGAGTCTTTCTAGTCGTCCGATTGTCATTCCTGCGGGTTCGGTAGTGAGTATTTGGCCGTTGGGCGATTACGAAGTGAATACGAAACTCTGGACGGATGGAACCCTAGCAACGACGATTTGGCCGGGACAGTGGGTAAACGTTAGCATGGCTAATTGCGTTGCCAAGTTCATCATCTTACGAGAAAGCTATACTTTTTATCAAACTCTACGAGAAAAATTACAGTGGGCAGGTGCGAGAATTCGCTACAGTAACAATCATCGAAATTAGTTTGAGAGGGCAGAAGGAAAGAAGATTTCTCGTACAAATTTTGAGAAGTTTTCTTGATTATTGTCATGCTGTACTAATCGATAAATCTAGCCTTGCCGAATTTGCGGTAATAGTTAAGCGTTTGACTGACTAATCCCGTCAATGCCAAACCCGTTGCTAAACTAACGATACTCCATGCGATCGCCAATCCAATCGCTTCGCTAAAAAATAGATTGGTGATGGCGCGTCCGATGCCGCCAAATGCCCAACCGAGGGATAATCCAATCGACCAACTGACGACGCTAACTACAATCCAGCGCCAAGACTCAAAAACATAACGTCTCAATACCAACCACTGCCAAATCCCCATCCAAAGCCCCGCCATTGCGCCGTACATTGACCCGTAAAACAAACGAGTCGCGATCGCATCAGTTCTAGGCGCATACCAACCAATCGCCCCAAAATCGCTAATTCCCATAATACCAGTCGCGATCGCGCTAACTAGCATCCACAACCAAGCTTGAGGAAGCCACGGACTCAATACTAAAGTTTGCATCAAGCCTATTGTCGCTCCTCCCAAGGCCGCTTCAATCGCCCCCAGTTCTGGTTTTTCGCCAATTTCAACAAATAGCAAACTCAGTAAAAATCCCAAGCAAGTACCAAACGTCCATTGCAAACACAGCCAGAGAAATTCTGTATTTAAAGATTTGAAGATTGAAAAAGGATTGAGAGATCGTTTCATATAGCAATTTTTATACAGATGAGACAAACAATTCAAAGTTCAAAGTTCAAAGTTCAAAATTCAAAAAAAGTACATCCATAAATATTCTTCTCTTGTCTCCTTTGTCCTCCCACACTCGCCACACCTCCCACACTCTCATTGTCTCCCATTCACCTTTCCCCTTTTCCCTTTTCCGCTTTCTATTGCTTATTTCTACCTACTTATTAAATATACTTGGGTCGCTCGGCTCGTTGGGTAAAAAGGGTTTGAAAGACTTGACGGCGCTGGCGAGGCGAATCGGGAGTGAGATAACCCCAAAGAGTTTCCCAGTAAAAGAAAGATACGCCGCTAAACTTGCGATCGCGAACGATTTTAACTTGTTGTTCGATTTGAGAAATCGCGATCGGACGATTCCAAGTTCCCGTTAAAATAGCGATACTCACAGGAATTTTACGACGAGCAAATTCAACCGCAGGTTGCGATAATTCGGTTTTAAATTTGTCGAGATCGTCTCGATAAACTTGCAAGACTAATTCATCTATAAGATCTCGTTCTACCCAAGTTTTCCAATCTTGCAAATAATTTTGGTAAGAAAAGTGATGGGAATTAGGAGACAGAGAGACTTTGGCATCTGATTTGACAGTCTTAATTGACTTTGATAACTGTGCCATACAGTCGGTTATTTTAGCTGCTCTCCAGCGCATCCATTCGGGATCGCGAGGATTGCTAGGCGGTTTTTTGCCTTGGTGTTCTTTTTGATAAAGCTTGACAGTATAAGGATCGTAGCCTAACTCGACAGGTAGCCCAAAATGATCGTCTAATTGAATCCCATCTACATCGTAGTTCATGACTACTTCGATAACTAGGTCATTTAAAAACTTTTGAACGTCCCGATGAAAAGGATTTAACCAAACGTGTTGAATAGAGTTTTGTTTGCGCAATGAATGCAGGCGTTGGGTTAAAGAAATAGGTTTTTTCTCTTTTGTTTCTTTGAGAAAGTCTTCATCTGCTTTATTCTCTACCAAAAGCGTCTTTCCTTGTTGGCTGCGAGTTAACCAGTCGGGATGCTTTCTGGCAATAGCTGAGTTGGCGGGAACGATAAAACCATACTCAAACCAAGGAATAATGCTCAATCCGTATCTGTGACCTTCTTTAACAATTTCTGCCAAAACATCCGATCCACCCCGCGTAACCGTTAAAAACGGTTCTTCAGAGTTCCCCGTCACTCGTTGGGCGACGCGACTGGGATAATAAGTATGTCCTCGATTCCAAACGACGGGATAAACGGTATTAAAGTTGAGTTCCGACAATCTTTGAATAGCTCGATTGATTCCCCAAGGTGCAAACAGTACTCCGCTAGAAACATTAGTTAACCAAACGCCTCTCAACTCAGTTATCGCAGGAGTAGCCGCCGTAGTGCGAGAAGCGGCTGGAAACATGCTGGGTAAGGAGGAAAAGAAAATCAGATTGATAAAAATGACTAGACAGATAAAGTAATTCCACAAAGCGCGAGATGTTCCTTTCATCTGGTTTTTAATCTTTACTCCCTTCCCAAAATTCTATTATCACCAACTACATCAGCAAACTAGGAAATTTCTAAGAATTGCTAAGACGACTTTTAGAGGCTGTTTATTAAGTAAATCTTAAATAGAAGCGATCGCTACTTGATTATTTCTCAAACTGCTCTACTGCCTACGCTAAACTGCTTTCTAATCTAAATCGCATGACTAAATACTAAAGCAACAATCCAGCAATGCAGGCAGTCATAAAACAAGCCAGCGATCCGGCAATCATGGCTCGCATCCCTAGTTTAGCCAAGTCGTGCTGTCGTTGTGGCGCGATCGCGCTTATACCGCCGATTTGAATGCCAATCGAACCCAAATTAGAAAAACCACATAAGGCATAAGTTGCCAAAATCTTTGCTCTTTCGGAAATTTGAGGCGTTTCTCCCTTGACCATTTCAGCTAATTCAAGATAAGCAACAAATTCATTTAATATCGTTTTCTTACCCAATAAGATTGCTACTTTTGGACAATCTACCCAAGGAACTCCGATCGACCAGGCGACGGGTGTCAAAAGGTAAGATAATATCCATTCTAAAGATAACTGCGGCAGTCTTAGCGGTTGACCGATCCAACCCAAGATTGCATTGACTAATGCTACCAACCCTAGAAAAGCAATCAACATTGCGGCTACATTCAAAGCTAATTTTAAACTAATTCTGAACAAGAATGGAATGTAACATAAAAGGCAAACCTTGACATCGAGGGTTGAACAGTATCTTCCCCTCACACGGCCATTATAGCCATTACCAGAAAGATCAACACAAACATCATTGTCACTGGCCTGTCAATAAAATATATAACCAGCTCAGCATGCAATATTTGTTAGACAATTTTGCTGTAAAGCTATCAAATCGCTGCTTTGCTCATTTTCTGGCTTACTCCAGCTCAGGGTAGATATCCTCTGCACAGTTTGAATAGAATCATTAAGTCACAAAATGTCACTGTACTGTTTGATATTCTCACTAACAACAAGTCTCTTCTACCAGCATTTTCTATTATTTACTGCATGGCAATACTCTTCAGTATGCTCTGAA
>JALOOL010000052.1 GCA_025454425.1 Hydrococcus sp. Prado102
ATAAGCCTTCAATCGCTCGTAGTAGCTTCTTCTGCGCCTCCTGCTTTAGATATGCTTTTTGCGGGAGATGTCAAAGCGGGTAAATTTTCTCTACTCAAAGTAGCATCAAATGTTGTTGTCAGAAATGTTTTTTGATCTGTTTAAAAAGCAGTCAAAATCCTGCTCAAGCGCTAAGGAGAAATAGTAATGAGTAAATTAGTAATCCACGATTTAGACTTTTGTCAGACAGAATTACCAAATTCAGAGCAAGTTAGAGGGGGTGACGACTCAACTAGAGGAGCCTGGGATTGGGATTTTACCTTTGATTTTGATTTCGATGATGATGGTATCTCAGGTTGGTCTGTTGGCAATCTTTCAGCCTGGGGATTAGCTATCGGCCCGGTTATCATCTCTTCTCCTAAATAATAGTAAGAGATTAAACGTTAATGGGGAGTAGGTAGGCGCAGAACAAATTGACATCGATACCTACTCATACCATTTGAAAAATATTAAAACGAAGTCTATTTTGTGAGGTATCGTAAAGAGTAAAGATATCTCCCTATTTGCCATTTTTTCAATAATTAAAAGTTTTGAACTTTTGATTTTATTAAACCTTAATTGCTTTAATTGTTAGTCATGGATACTATTCGCGATCGGGTTTCTTCACAGTCCTTACCAGCAAGAAATCTGACATATGATACTAACATTGACTTCAAGGATAATGTAGGTCTTATGATAGAAATGGGGGAAGTGCGCCTTGAATCGATAGAAATTGCAACTTTTCTGAAAAAGAACATACAACTAAAGCAAATTTGTCAAAAAATTCTCTTTCAAAAAATTATCGATCGCGCTGCACGAGAAAGAAATATAACGATTACGGACGAAGAAATTCAGGCTGAATCCGACCGCCAACGCCGCGAAAGGAAATTAGAAAAAGCTGCCGATACAATTGCTTGGTTAGCTGATGAAATGATTTCTCCCCAAGAGTGGGAAGCGGGAATTCGCGATCGCTTGTTGGCAAAAAAATTATCTCAAGCTCTTTTTTCCAAAGAAGTTGAAAAGTTTTTTGCAGAAAATAAACTTTATTTCGAGCAAATTTTACTCTATCAAATCGTCGTCCCTTACGAAAAACTTGCTTGGGAAATCTTTTATCAAATTGAAGAAGAAGAGATGAGTTTTTACCAAGCCGCTCATCTTTATGATATTGACGAAAAACGCCGTCAAAATTGCGGTTTTGAAGGAAAAATAAATCGAGGGGGGATTAAGCCAGACATAGCAACTGTTATTTTTAGCGCTCGACCCAGAGAAATTATTAATCCTTTCCAGACCGAGCAAGGATACCATATTCTTATGGTTGAAGAATTCATCGCACCGCAACTAACGCCCGAAGTTTCCCAAGACATTTTTAACAAGCTGTTTGATGAGTGGCTCTTTAGTGAGTTGAACTATTTGCTTCATAACGCCACCGAAAAGACTTATACAAACCATGCCAAATAGCAAAGCAAACCTATTTGAAGGTTCGGAAACTCTCGCACAAACTCCGACAACATTAGAGCTATAATTACAGGATTTAGTGACGGCAACTATAGAGATTAAAGAGTCTGTATCGAAAGACCGTTGGTACGAGCCAACAAATGCTGCATTGGTAAATTCATTTTTTCCTCCAAATTGAAAGGTTGGCGATTCAAGAGGAGTAAAGACAATATTTTGATTATTAGTGGTGTTAAGCTTAATAAAATCGCGTTCGCCGCGATCGGTTGTATTAGTGTTTAAATTACTCAAGATTTGAAAACTATCCAAAACTCGATTCTCTCTATCGAGTACCAACCAAGAAACATCGCCAAAACTACTAACGCCATTAGATTGCAAATCGTCAGTTGCATTAATAAGATTTAAAGAAGCACTAAAATCAAACTTAATCTCTTCACCCGCCCCAACAAAAAACGCTCCGAATGTTTTGACTGAATAATTTTCGCTTCCTAAATAACGGCTAGCCGTCCCAAATATAGTTGTTTGAGAACTCAAGCGAGCCACAGCCTGAGAATTATCGTTAGTAAAAATTGCTTCTTTAGAAAATTGAGTTTTTACTATACCGGTTTCAGCGCGAGTAATGACTTGCTCGTCTACATCCAAACCAACCCCTAAAGGAATTTGATTAAAGTTATTAAGTTCTAAAAAAGTTTGCGAAAAGGTGCTAAAATTTGCAGCATTAGCTGGTAATATCGCAACCGTAGAGCAAGATACTATAGGCGTAAATAAGAAGAATAAAGATTTTTTGAGAAATTTTTTCTGGTTCATAAAACAAATCTTCTTATTTTGAAAATTGGAATTACTCGGCATAAACAGATAATACGACTAAATAAGATCGTTTACTACCGTTTTGGGGTAAAGATTGTATGAATATGCAGCCCTTTTTCAGTTATCAGTAATCAGTAATCAGTTATCAGTGACTAGGGAAAAGGGGAATGGGGACAAGAGGACAAGAGGACAAGGTAGTCTTGGAAGACTTTTGAAGAATATTGACGGATATATTAGCGAACTACTTTCCTCCTGAACTCCTGAACTCCTGAACTCCTGTATTCCCATCACAGATCGCTGATAACTGATAACTGATTACTGATTTCCCCCTTTTCCTAAAAAAGAATTTTTTTAGTCAAATAAAAGCAAGAAGTCTAGTACTAATGGGTACATACTTCATGCACTCAAACTCATTTTTCGGAAATTTCTAGAGAATTTATTAACTCTGACGCGATCGCCCAGTAAATGACTAACAATAATTGTGTGAATTGTTAGTGTCGAACGATTACTATGGGTCAGAGAAAAAGAATTGGAATACTAACTAGCGGTGGCGATTGCGCCGGGTTAAATGCCGTCATTCGAGCAGTTACTCATTGTGCAGTTGACGTTCATGGTTGGGAAGTGCTGGGAATCTGTAAAGCAACTCAGGGATTGATGAACCGTCCCCCACAAGTGATGCGCTTAGAACCTAATAAAGTCGATTCCCTATTGATGATGGGAGGAACGATATTAGGAACGACAAACAAAGGCAATCCCTTTGCCTTTCCCATGCCTGACGGAAGCGTGCGCGATCGCTCGCAAGATATCATCGAAGGATATCGCCTACTAGACTTAGACGCACTTATCGGCATCGGTGGCGATGGAAGTTTGGCGATTCTGCACAAAATCGCCTCTGAAGGAGGGCTTAATCTGGTTGGCATTCCCAAAACCATTGATAATGATGTTGGCATTACAGAACGCTCGATTGGTTTTGATACGGCTGTGAACATTGCCACAGAAGCAATAGATCGCCTTCACTTCACCGCAGCCAGTCACAATCGCGTCATGGTTGTAGAAGTCATGGGGCGCGATGCCGGACATATTGCCCTCAACGCAGGCATTGCAGGCGGCGCTCACGTCATTCTCATCCCAGAAATTTCCTCTAAGCTTGAAAATGTCTGCTTTCACATCAAAAAACGTCAAGCACAAGGATTTAATTATTCTATCGTCGTCGTTTCCGAGGCAGTCTGTAATGCAGCAGGTGAAAGTCTCAAGCAAATAGAGCAATTTGGAGAATGTCGCTTCGGAGGAATCGGTCACTATCTTACCGATTACATCGCCAACGGAACTGGCGCAGAAGCAAGAGTCACCGTGTTAGGACACACTCAGCGAGGCGGCATTCCATCCCCCCTCGATCGCATTTTAGCTTCTGCTTTTGGCGTTGCTGCTGTCGAACTCATCGCCGAGGGCAAATACGACCACATCGTAACTTGGCAACAACGACAAGTAAAAAGTGTCCCGATCGCAGAAGCTATTCAAAATTATAGAGCCGTCGATCCTGAAGAGACTTTGGTAAAAACAGCCAGAGGTTTAGGAATTTGTTTGGGCGATTAGATTCGATTGCTAGGTTGAGGAGTTAGCAATCGAAGAAAAGATAGATTTTGAACTACGCTAAACTCAGAGTTAAAGTCAAATCTAAACATGAAAAGATAGCAAGGAATTGAACGGGCGTTCCGACTCAATTCCCATGCTAAAAAAAGCAATGACCGAGCTAATTCTCGCGGTATTGATGGTTATCTCCGGCTCCGCGCTTTGTTCTGGTGTCGAAGCGGCGGTTCTTTCAGTTCCCATACTCAAAGTCAGACAACTTGCCCAATCTAATCGAAGATCCGCAGTTACACTTTTGAGCATTCGGGAAAAAATTAACCGACCAATTGGCACCCTCGTAATCGTCAATAATATTTTTAATATTGTTGGCAGTATTGTGGTAGCCCAAATTGCGGAGAATACATTGGGGGATCGATTTTTGGGAATCGTCTCAGGAATATTAACTTTCCTCATTATCATTTTTGGCGAGATTATTCCTAAGACGATTGGCGAACGCAACGCTATCAAAATCGCGCTACTAGCTTCAGTGCCATTAACGTTTCTGACAGTTGTCTTTATCCCCCTAGTGTGGATCGTAGAAAAAGCGATCGCTCCTTTCACCAAAGGAGCCAAACAACCGATTACCAATGAGGCTGAAATACAACTCATGGCAACGCTAGGGCATCAAGAAGGAGCGATCGAAGATGATGAATTAGAAATGCTCCTTCGAGTGTTTCGATTGAATGATGCGATCGCCCGCGATTTAATGACCCCTCGTACCGCCTTAACTTATTTATCAGGAAACCAGAGTTTAGAAGAGGCTAAACAACAAATTATTGACTCGCAACATACCCGAATTATTATTGCAGGCGATTCAATCGATGAAGCGATTGGAGTTGCGCTTAAAGCCGAATTACTGGCTGCATTGGTTGAGGGAAAAGGCGATCGCATTATTGCCGCGTTTGCTCGCGAAGTTCGCTTCGTACCTGAGACAGTGCAAGCAGACATCCTGCTCAAAACCTTTCAAGCAAGTCGGGAACATTTGGCAGTTGTCGTCGATGAATATGGTTTGACTGTGGGGGTAATTACACTCGAAGACGTCCTCGAAGTGTTGACAGGTGAAATTGTCGATGAAACCGATCGCAATATCGATTTGCAGGAGGTTGCACGCAGAAGGTTAAAGCGACTTACTGAATAACCGAGCGAGCGATCGCGCTCATACTTACGCCAAAATACAAATAACTCAATCCAAAATCCTTTCATCCAAAATCCAAAATTGTATGACTCTTGGCGTAACTCCCCTTCCCAACACGACAACGCAAAGCGATTGCGATAACTTCCGAATTAGTTTTGCTCCCTTATCCCTAGATGAAGTTTACAATCTCGCCGACGATCCTGCGAATGGCGCGATCGTAGTGATGAGCGGTACAGTTCGCCAGCAAACCGAAGGAAAACCCGTTCTTTACCTCGAATATCAAGCTTACGAACCTATGGCGCTGACAATATTTCGTCAAATTGCCGCCGAAATTCGCCAGCGCTGGACGGATACTAATCGCATCGTCATTCACCATCGCATCGGTAAGTTAGAAATTGGAGAAATCAGCGTTTTAGTGGCGGTTGGCTGTCCCCATCGCGCAGAAGCCTTTGAAGCTTGCCGATATGCGATCGATACTCTCAAACATAATGCCCCCATTTGGAAAAAAGAATTTTGGCAAGATGGTTCTAGTACCTGGGTTAGTATTGGGGCTTGCGAACAAACTGAGAATGCTTGCTAAATTTCTAACAAAATATTACGTATGTTTTAGCTTTTTTACAGAATAACCTTTTTTTTAACATCGTTGGTTAGTCTCGATTATTAGGAATTGGTAAGTAGAATTACTCAATTTTATTTGCCCAATACATGGAAGGTAATCGATACGATGACGATTCCGTTACTGAGTTATGCCCCGTCTTCTGCTAATCAGCGAGTTGCTGGTTTTGAAGTTCCAGGAGACGAACAGCCCGCAATCTACACGACAGACAATTCTCTGTCGGGAGGGGAGATCGACGAGTTAATCAATGCTGCTTATCGGCAAGTTTTTAACGAACAACAAATGCTTGCCAGCAACCGCCAAAAAACCCTGGAATCGCAATTAAAGTTCGGTCAAATTACCGTTCGAGATTTCATTCGTGGGTTAGCGCTTTCTGAGACTTTTCGATGGCGCAATTACGAGCCGAATAATAATTATCGGTTCGTGCAGATGTGCATTCAAAGACTGCTAGGACGCGACGTGTATGGCGATCGCGAAAAAATTGCTTGGTCTATCGTTCTCGCAACCAAGGGATTGCAAGGGTTTATCGACGAGTTGCTTAATAGCGAAGAATACTTAAAGAACTTTGGCTACGATACCGTTCCCTATCAACGGCGGCGGATATTGCCTTCTCGCGTCCAAGGCGATTTACCTTTTGCGCGGATGCCTCGCTATGGAGAAGATTATCGCCAGCAATTAGAATCCTTGGGCTATTTCCAAGCTCAACCCAACCCCATACAGACGTATCGTTGGAACTGGCAGAAACCTCCTTATCCTCCAGCAGTTCGTTTTATTGGCAAAGTGCTGGTTATCTTTGGCATTTCCTTTGTCGGACTCGTTGTTATTGCCTCTGCTTTAGCCGCATGGGGTTTAATCGACCTCTAAGCAATTAAAACTGAGGAATTCTTATAAAACACAGAAAAAATTAACAATACTTAACAAACAAAGGCTCCTCAGCATTGTATAAAAGTAACTTGTAGGTGTGAAAAACACGGGTAAAAGTTAACCCTAATGCCTGAGTACACCTTCCTATAAGGTTCATTACTCAAATGTAAAGTTTTCTCAGATTCTTAAATAAACTTTAAGAAAAACTGAGAAACTGATAAAGCAAGAGAAGTTTAAAAAATGAACCTTACTAAGTTGCCTAAGCTGCTTAGAAAAGCTCAATTGAGATTCCGTTTTGTAAAGCAAAACTCAACTTAACTCAAGTAGGAGATCTATACTAATGTTTGACGCATTTACCAGGGTTGTATCCCAAGCAGACGCTCGCGGTGACTTCGTTTCTACCGCTCAGATCGACGCTCTCAACAAAATGGTTGCTGATGGCAACAAGCGTCTAGATTCCGTCAACCGCATCACCAGCAATGCTTCCACCATCGTTGCTAACGCGGCTCGCGCTCTGTTCTCCGAACAGCCTCAATTAATTGCTCCTGGCGGTAACGCTTACACCAGCCGTCGCATGGCTGCTTGCCTGCGCGACATGGAAATCATCTTGCGCTACGTTACCTACGCTACCTTCACAGGCGATGCTAGCGTACTCAACGATCGCTGCTTGAACGGTCTGCGCGAAACCTACGTAGCATTAGGCGTTCCTGGCGCATCAGTTGCTGCTGGCGTTCAAAAAATGAAAGATGCAGCGATCGCGCTAGCTAACGATCGCAATGGCATTACCCAAGGCGATTGCAGCGCTTTAATGTCTGAAATTTCTAGCTACTTCGATCAAGCTGCTTCGGCTGTTGCTTAATAGCAGTCATTGAAAAGCTGAAAAGTTAGACGAGTTGTTTTTACAACACCCTTTCTAGGAAAATTTTGCAAAAAAATTGGGAGATACCAAAACTATGAAAACCCCTTTGACTGAAGCTGTAGCCGCTGCTGATTCTCAAGGTCGCTTCTTAAGCAGCACCGAAATGCAAGTTGCTTTCGGACGTTTGCGTCAAGCTAAATCTGGATTAGAAGCAGCTAAAGCATTAACTTCCAATGCTCAAAGCCTAATCAACGGTGCAGCAAACGCAGTTTACCAAAAGTTCCCCTACACCACTCAAATGCAGGGGCCAAACTACGCTGCTGACCAGCGCGGTAAAGACAAGTGCGCTCGCGACATCGGTTACTACCTCCGCATGGTAACTTATTGCTGTATTGCTGGCGGTACCGGCCCAATGGACGAATACCTAATTGCAGGGATTGATGAAATCAACCGCACTTTTGAATTGTCTCCTAGCTGGTACGTTGAAGCTCTCAAGTACATCAAGGGCAACCACGGTTTAAGTGGCGATGCAGCAGTCGAAGCTAATTCTTACCTCGACTATGCAATCAATGCTCTGAGCTAATCCAAGCTCTATAAGCTCCTTTTGACCCGGAAAGGCGGGGGGTTGTTAGCAAAAGAGTTAGCAATCGGTTGCCTCTCCGGGTCTTGTTATTTTTAAAAACAGCTAGGAGGCAAAATGACCAGTTTAACAGCAGCCCAACGGTTAGGATTTGAACCTTACGTAACAGTATCGCCCGTCGAATTGCGCCCCAACGCGACTGAGGAAGATACTGAAGTCGTAATCCGTGCCGCTTATCGTCAGGTAATGGGAAACGACCACTTGATGTCCCACGAACGGCTAACGAGCGCTGAATCTCTACTGCGCAATGGAGATATCAACGTCAGAGACTTCGTTCGCGCCTTGGCACTCTCGGAACTATATAAAGAAAAGTTTTTCTACTCTAACCCGCAGAACCGCTTTATCGAGTTGAACTACAAGCATCTACTAGGACGAGCTATCTACGATCGCGCCGAGATTGCTTATCATACAGATCTATATAACCAAAAAGGTTATGAGGCTGAGATCGACTCTTATTTAGATTCCCAAGAGTATCAAGAAAATTTTGGCGAGTCAATAGTGCCTTATTATCGAGGATTTGCGACTCAACGAAATCAAAAAACCGTTGGCTTTAGCCGTATCTTCCAAATCTATCGCGGATATGCCAGCAGCGATCGCGCCAGCGGCATAAAAACCTCCAAGCTAGTGCGAGAAGTATCTCAAAATACAGCTTCGCCAGTCCGCATCGGTTCCTCTCAAGAAGCCCTAGCAGGCATCGGGGGCGGCAATCGAGGACATTTCTATCGAGTGCGAGTCGTGCAAGCTCCAGCCGTTGGACGCATGGCAAGAATACGACAAAGCAATCAAGAATATTTGGTTCCCTACGAGCAGTTGTCTGAAAAATTACAACAAATTAATCGTCAGGGCGGCAAAGTGACTAGCATCGCACAAGCTTGAAGAAGGTAGAAGGGCAGCTATGCTGAAGGCAGAAGAAATATTGTCTAGATAAGAGCTTCCTGCCTAGTTGCCCGAAAATCCTCTTAAAATATTGAATTTTGGTTTTAAAAAGGAGAATTGTAAGTGGCTATTACAGTAGCAGCATCTCGCTTGGGAACATCTGCGTTTGACGGGGCTTCTCCCGTAGAATTACGCCCAAATTGGTCGCAAGATGACGCACAAGCAGTCATTCGCGCCGTCTACCGCCAGGTATTGGGCAACGACTATATCATGGAATCCGAGCGCCTTAAAAGTGCAGAATCGCTTCTGAACAACGGCTCGATTAGCGTGCGGGAATTTGTCCGCGCCGTCGCCAAATCGGAACTTTATAAAACCAAGTTTTTCTACAACAATTTCCAAACTCGGACAATCGAACTGAACATCAAGCACCTATTGGGACGCGCTCCTTACGATGAGTCAGAGTTTGTCTATCACCTCGATTTGTATGAAACTCAAGGGTACGAGGCTGATATCGATTCCTATATCGACTCAGAAGAGTATGCAGAAAACTTTGGAGAAAATATCGTTCCCTACTATCGCGGCTTTGAAACGCAAGTCGGACAAAAAACAGTAGGATTTACTCGTATGTTCCGCCTATATCGGGGTTATGCTAACAGCGATCGCTCGCAACTAGGCGGCGGTAGCCCTCGTTTAGCAGGCGAACTCGGACAAAATACGGCTTCTGCGGTGGTTTCACCCGGAAATACTTATAAAGCTTCGAGATCTCGTAACTTGGGAGTAGGAACAACCCCAACAAAAGCATTGGGCGGTTCTCTTCCCTTTGGTTCGGAAAGCAAAATCTACCGCATCGAAGTAGCAGGATTGACTGGAGCGGGATATCCCAGAGTTCGTCGGGGAAGCAAAGCTTTCTTTGTTCCTTACGAACAACTCAACAACACCTTAGAACAAATTAACCGTCAAGGTGGCAAAATCGCGAGTATAACGCCTGCCAGCCTATAACAGTTACCAGTTATCAGTGACCAGTGACCAGTACGTATAACGAGGTTTCGGCGAGCGAGAGAATAATAAATGGTTACGTCCGCTATTCGAGCCGTTGTGGTTTCAATCGTCGAGGAAAAAATTATACATAAGCAATTGCTGGTAACTGATAACCAATTGAGTATTATCTGTTTTTTGAGTAAAGCAAAGGAAAAATCGCAAATATGCTTGGGTCTTCTGCAATCGTTAATGCTGCTGATAACTCCTCTAATAGCCGCGTTTTTGAATATGAAGTAAAAGGACTGCGGCAAAATACAGAAAACGATAGCAACAACTATCAGTTTCGTTCTAGCGACAGCGTATTTATCAAAGTGCCCTACAAGCGTATGAATCAAGAAATGCAACGGATTCTTCGCATGGGTGGCACAATTGTTAATATCAAACCTTTAACATCCGATTCGGCATCGGATAATTAATGCACGATGGAATTTAATTCCGATCGAGATTTTGATAACTCATCGGCAGGTGTTTCATCTGCCGATAATCCGTCTTTAACCGTCGAAAGTGCGATCGCCAATCTCAAGCAACGAGAAGATATAGGAGCGCGTTATTATGCAGCTTGGTGGTTGGGACGCTTTCGCGTCAAGGAACCAGAAGCGATCGCGACTTTAATTGAATCATTAAAAGACGAGACGGATAGAACCCCCGATGGCGGCTATCCTCTGCGCAGAAATGCTGCAACGGCACTCGGAAAATTAGGCGATCGCCAAGCTGTCTTACCATTAATTCAATGCTTGGAGTGCGAAGATTACTACGTTAGAGAATCTGCCGCCCAAGCTTTAGAAATGCTCGGCGATCGCTCTGGCATTCCTCCCTTGCTAAAATTATTAGATGGGGGAGTGCAAGCCGCCGTACAATATCCCGGCAAACCCCATTTAGTTCAGCCCTACGAAGCCATTATCGAGGCATTGGGAACCCTAAAAGCAACAGATGCAACTGGGCAAATCGAACCATTTTTAGAACATTTCGTCGAAAAAGTTCAGTATGCGGCGGCGCGGGCGATGTATCAGTTGACGGGGAATGCTATTTATGGAGAACGTTTGGCAAATGCCTTGCAAAAAGACGATCTACAATTGAGGCGATCGGCTTTAATGGATTTAGGCGCGATCGGGTATTTACCAGCAGCAAGCGCGATCGCGGATACCCTAGCTGAGAATAGCTTGAAACTAATTTCACTTAAAGGCTTATTAGAAACGCACCTGCAAAATCGACCGACAGAATCCGTTCTGTCTGATGAAAGCATTCAAGTCATGATGCTAATGGATAAGCTTTTATAAATAAAGAATATTCACCCGATTAATCATCTTTGAGAACTCGATATAAAGTTTGTAAGAGAATATCTGTCGTATGGGGCTTTGATAAAAAGGTTTGGACGATCTCATCCATATCGGAATTAATCTGCTCGTTAGAAATCAATCCGCTTACCGCAATAATCTTGACAGATGAATTAATTTGTTGTAGAGCGCGGGTAGCCATTGCGCCATCCATAGACGGCATCATAATATCCATTATGACTGCGCTGATTTCTTGGTAATGCTGGGCGTATTGTGCCACTGCCTCAACTCCATCGTTAGCCGTTAAAACTCGATAGCCATAGGTTTCTAGAGTGGTTTTAGTCGTTTCACAAATAGCAACTTCGTCATCCACAACCAAAATCCATTCTCCATTGCCTCTTGGTATTTGCCCATTGCTCTGAAGGAGCATTTCTTTTGCCTCTACTCCTGGCAAGAAAACCTTAAATTGCGTTCCTACTCCTACTTCGCTATACACGTCGATAAAACCGCCGTGGTTTTTAACGATACTCGCTACCACAGACAAACCCAACCCCGTTCCTTTGCCTATTTCCTTAGTCGTGAAAAAAGGATCGAAAATTCGGTCGATTATTTCGGGATTGATGCCATATCCCGTATCAGAAACTGTAATCACAACATAGTTGCCAACTTGAGCATCCAGATTCAGCCTGACAAAATTTTCATTGATGAAAAGATTTTTGGCAGACAGCCTCAGCCTGCCACCTTCTGGCATAGCATCCCTGGCATTGAGACAGAGATTGAGTAGAACCTGATGCAGTTGTGTAGGATCTCCCTCAACTGCCCACAGGTTAGGTTGTAGGTTGGTATAGAAATCTATCGATTTAGGAAAAATTTCTTGAGCCATCTGCTTAATTTCTTCAAACAGAGGTTCGACTGAAAGCACTGTATAATTTACGTCGAATCCCCTCGCAAACGATAGCAGTTGCTTGAGCAAAGTCGCCCCGCGTTTTACGTTAACTTCTGCAACCTCCAGTAGCTCCCGCGTTTTTTCATCGAGATTGGGCACTCTGAGCGGTAGCAGTTGCACGATCGCTAGAATAGGAGTCAAGATGTTGTTGAGGTCGTGGGAGATGCCGCTCGCCAAGTTTCCGAAGCTTTCTAGGCGCTGGGCGCGAAGTAACTGAGCTTCGAGTTGTTTTTTGTCGGTGATGTCGGTATCGACAGTGAGAATGGCTTTTGGTTGTCTTGTTCCGTCGCGCATTAAAGTCCAGCGACTTTCAACGATAAGTTCTCGACCGGATTTGGCAATTTTATTTAGTTCGCCCTGCCAAAAGCCTTGTTCGACGACAGTCGCGATCGCCGATTCCAGTTGAGGTGAAATTTTCTTGTATAATAATTCGCTCGCCTTCTTCCCGATCGCCTCGGTTGCCGTCCAACCAAAAATTCGCTCTGCTCCTTGATTCCAGAATAAGATTTGGGCATTTAAATCGCGCACGATAATTGCATCGGAGGCAATATCAATTAAGGCGGCTTGTTCTTGGATTTTTTGCTCTGCCGCTTTGCGATGAGTAATATCTTCTACCGCACCGAGAATCTGCACGACTCGGTTTTGGGTGGCATCCCAGATCGGTTGCATCCGATCGCAAATCCAGCGAATCGCTCCTTGCTTGGTAACAATTCGATACTCCAAGGTTCCCGGTTGGCGATTTGCCAGCAGTTCGTCAAAAAACTGACGGAATACTGGTAGGTCGTTGGGGTAAATCGCGTTTAGCCAGCCATTCTCCCCACCTGGCAACTCCTCA
The DNA here is from genome assembly GCA_025454425.1 of Hydrococcus sp. Prado102. Taxonomy (GTDB): domain Bacteria; phylum Cyanobacteriota; class Cyanobacteriia; order Cyanobacteriales; family Microcystaceae; genus Hydrococcus. Next base: position 12,987 of record JALOOL010000052.1, read on the forward strand.
AAAGTATAGCCTGTAATTTTCTCCAGATTCGACGTTGCCCATTCGTCAACGATTGCTCCTTGCGGCGAGATCGAGCAGGAATAAATATAATCTGAGGTCAATTGACAAATTGTACGATACCGAGCTTCACCCTCTTGCAGGGATGTTTCTGCTTGCTTGCGTTCGCTAATATCTGTTGAAATTCCACAAACAGCGTAAGGAAGACCTTTATCGTCGCGAAGCGGAAACTTAACGGTCAAGTAGGTATGTAATCCATCCGCTTGAGCGGCAACCTCTTCCTTTTGCACTAATTGATTTCCTTGAAGCACCTCTTGGTTATTGGCAGCGAACTCATCAGCAATTTCAGTTGACCAAACCTCATAGATGCTTTTGTCGATCAGATCTTGTGGGGTGGCAGATAAGAGTTTTGCATAGCTGCGATTGACCAAAAGATGTCTGTTTTGCGGATCGAGCAGGTAGATAACAGCAGGAGAGTTATCGAGAATTGCCTGAAGCTGTTGTTGTGTTTTCCAAAGGGCTTTTTCTGCCTGTTTGCGATCGCTGATATTCGTGGCGACAGTTGTAACATTCCAGCAACTTGCTGCCTCGTACCATCGAGAGATTAAGGTTTCGCAAATCCAACGGAGGTTGTCAGTTTTATCCCGGAATCGATACTCAATGACAAAGGTGCTTTCAGTAAAAATCTGCTCGAAAGCTGCCAGGATGACCGTTTCAAAATCTTCCGGCAATATGCGAGATGCCCACAAATCTGGAGTAGCGTTCAATTCCTCTGGAGTATAGCCGTAAACTACCTCGCTGCCCGCAGACATATATTGATGTATATAGGTTCCGTCGGGATAAGCTTGAAAATTGCCAATTGCTGCGATCGCGCTATCCAGAATCTGCCCCAGTTGCGCTTGGGAGGCTTGTAAAGATAGTTCGAGTTGCTTGCGATCGGTAATATCAATTGCAGTACCGAGTATTTGCCTCGGCGCGCCATCGATTGTGCGATTTAGAATGCTGTCTCGACTTTGGAGCCAATGATAATCCCCATTGACATGACGCATCCGATACTCCACTTCAACGATTTCTCCATCGGCTGCGATTGAGCATTGCTCGACTTTTGTTAGTAGTTTGGGTAAGTCATCTGGGTGAACGAGGTTGGCAAAGAGATCGTTTCCCATTGCTTGAATTGCTTTTGGAGAATATCCCAAAACTTTTGTAATCTGAGCATTCACATAAACATTTCGTTGCTCGACCAGATCGTAGATGTACAGAATGGCTGAGGTCGATTCAGTAATTTGCTCGATAAACTGCTGCTTTTCTCGCAGCATCGCTTCTGCTTGCTTGAGATCGCCGCGATCGCGTTCTATGGCATATTTAATTGCTAGCCGCAGAGTTTCCCCATCCGTCTTGCTCTTAATTAAATAGTCGGAGGCTCCCCCTTTGAGCGCGGCGACGGCAACCTCGACATTTTCCTGCGCTGCTAATATAACTACTGGCAGGTCATCCGTACCTCTCAAAGTCTTTAATTCCCTTAAAACTTCCAGTTCATTCATATCTGGCAGCGAATCCGAGAGAGCGATCGCATCGGGGAATTGCTTAGAGCATAATGCGATCGCTCCTTGCCCAGAATCTGCCTCTAGGAATTGATAAGCGTGCTGTTTATCTTCCAACAGGTAGCGACGGTAAGTTTCTCGATCTTCAGGACAATCATCGACGAGGAAAATTGCGTACTCAGCTTGAGGCATTACTTCCTCCTTCCTCATTGGAGGAGCATCATACTTGGGAGAACTCTAGTCCTTGAACAGCAACCAGTAGCAAAGGACTAACAACCGTTGTTGTTTAATTTATCTATTTTTGTTCTCACGATAATCATATATTTATTTTTCTCTGTGGTAGGTTAATTTATCGAAAAAAATAGAAAAAATTAACGCTGATGCTTAGATCCTATTTATAAAGCAAGCTAGTAGGATGATAGATTAATTAAATAACGAGCAATTTTATGCGATCGATGGTGACAACTGAAGAAGTTACAACTTTGATTCAAGCCGTTGATAGGGCTGATTCTGCCGATAGATTGTTAGAAGCCGTTAAAGCATTAGCGGCTGTCCGTCACGAAGCAGCGATCCCCAAGCTGGTTGAAGTGTTAGGCTATAACAACCCAGGTGCAGCGGTTGCAGCAGTTGATGGATTGATCGATATTGGAGAAGTCGCCGTTTCTCAAATATTAGAAAAGCTCGATGGTTATAATTATGGAGCGAGGGCTTGGGCGACTCGCGTTTTGGCTGGTATCGGCGATCCTCGCGCCCTCGATCTCTTATTGGATGCAGCCAGTAACGATTTTTCATTAAGCGTGCGTCGAGCAGCCTCAAAAGGACTTGGTAGCATTCGCTGGTCAAAATTGCCAGTCCAAGACGTATTACCCGCGCAAATGAAGGTTCTCGACACGTTATTAGCGGTTACTAAAGATACAGAATGGGTAGTGCGTTATGGGGCAGTTGTCGGGTTAGAATCGCTTTGGAGTGCTACATCGGCAATTACATCAGAGCCTAAGAAAAAAATTTTAGCACGATTTAAAGAAATGCTCGACATCGAACCTGACTTAGTGGTGCGCGTCCGCATACAATTAGTTTTAGCACAATTAAATTAATATGAAAGTAAATAAAACCCTTTCGCTAGGCTAAAAATTAGATAAAACCACAATCTTTCCGTGGATAGAATCGCGATCGCGATCGCATCCTTTATTCTTAAGACTTAAGCTAAAGCTGTTAAAGCTTTAGCAAATTAATATAGTAATCTCTCAAACAATTGTGTTTTCCCTAAAAATTGTGGATTTAAAAATCAAGAAAAGTAAGCTTGAAAATTTTTTCCACGAAGTTGCGGATTTAAAAATTAAAAAAGGTAAGCTTAAAAAATTTTTTCTACCTTTTAACTCGCTCGTGCTTGAATCTTCAATCCGTTATAGAAAGCGGAGAGCGAAAACTACTCAATTATAAAACTTGAGAGGATACCAAACTTGTTAACCGAAAGTCCCATCGTTGCATTTACAATTCTTGTGGCGGTTATTTTTATCGTACCGCCAATTTTTGAGCGGCTGCGACTGCCGGGATTAGTCGGTCTGCTGGTAGCAGGTGTTATTTTGGGTCAAAACGGTCTAGGACTGCTAAATTCAGACTCCGAAACGATCGAGTTGCTATCAGAAATCGGTAAAGTTTACTTGATGTTTGTAGCTGGTTTAGAAATCGATCTAGAGCAATTTCGCCAAACCAGAAATAAATCCATTGGATTTGGTATTCTCACGTTTTTAGTCCCTTTACTAGCTGGTATTGCCGTCGGACGATTGTTTAATTTTAGTTGGAATGCTTCGGTTTTGATCGGTTCTCTACTAGCATCCCATACCCTCTTAGCATATCCCATCGTCAGTCGTTTGGGAGTCGTGACTAACGAAGCCGTAACCGTTACCATCGGAGCGACAATCTTTACCGACACGGGAGCCTTGCTAGTGTTGGCGGTTTGCGTCGGTATTCATCAAGGCGAATTTACAGCGGTTAGCTTAGCCACTCTTTTAGGAGGATTGGCAATTTATTCGGCGGTTGTGCTTTTTGGCTTCGATCGCGCGGGAAAAGAGTATTTTCGTCGCACTGGAGATGAGGAAGGCAACCAGTTTCTTTTTATCTTGCTGGCGTTATTTATTGCCTCGGTGGGAGCGCAAGTTATTGGAGTCGAAAAAATTGTTGGTGCGTTCCTCGCAGGTTTAGCAGTTAACGACGTACTGGGCAATAGTCGCGTCAAAGAAAAAATCGAATTCGTCGGTAGCGTTTTATTCATACCTTGTTTCTTTGTAGACATGGGCTTGCTCATCGACATACCTGCCTTTGTTAAAACGCTCAGTTCGGTTTGGCTGACTGCGGCGATTGTCACAGCATTAATTGGCAGCAAATTTATAGCCGCATTTTTCGCCAAACTACTCTATCGCTACAATAAGTCGGAACTGCTGACCATGTGGTCGCTGTCGCTGCCCCAAGTCGCTGCTACTCTTGCTGCTGCGTTGGTTGCCTACAAGACGGTAAACCCAGCAGGCGATCGCCTGATTAGTGAAGCAGTCCTCAACAGCGTTATCGTGCTGATGTTGGTTACAGCTATCCTCGGCCCGTTAATTACGGCAAGAACTGCCAGAAATCTTATAGTATCCGAGACAGACACAGCAACAGATAGTTTTTCCAATTGGTGGCATCAAGATGAAACGGAAATAGAAAAACAGACGCACGCGCCTTTCTCTGTAGTAGTACCCATCTACAACCCGCAAACTCAGCGCTATTTGTTAGAAATGGCAGCCATGTTAGCGCGTCACGAAGTAGGACGAATCGTACCTCTGGCGATCGCCAAAGCAGGCAGCCACATGGACGATCCGCAGCTAACGGAAATTCTCGATCGCACCCAGGAAAGATTGCAAAAAGCAGTCGAAATCTGCAAAGAGTTTAACGTAGAAGCTTTAAGCGCCCTTCGTATCGATGATGATGTAGCCTTGGGAATCGGTCGCGCCAGTCGCGAAAAAAACGCCAGTCTGGTCGTTATGGGTTGGGGTTATGCCGCAGGCTTTCGATCCCGTTTGTTTAACAATCTTATCGATCGCGTTTTTCTGTCGTCTCACTGTCCGGTTGCTGTAACGCGCCTTTTTACTAGTCCTGCCGAGATCCAAAAAATTCTCGTTCCCGTTGATAATTTAACGCGCCGGGCGATCGCAACTATCCGATTCGCACAAATTTTAGCTCGCACCAATCAAGCCCAAATCGTTCTCTTGCACGTATGCGCTCGTAGAACGCCAAAAACTCAAATTCAAAATTTCGAGTTGCAATTATCTAAAATAGTTTCCCAAGGAAATTTACAGATATCTCCCAAAATACAAACGATTGCTAGCGATGATGTTGCTAGAACTATTATCGAACAAGCCAAAAACTTCGATTTGGTCGTCTTGCGTTCCGTTCGCTATCGCACCGCTGGAGGATTAGCGGTCAGCGAAGTTACAACGCGAGTTATTAAAGAGTTGAAATGCTCGATTGTTCTACTCGGAGAACCGCGCTCGTAGAGAGATATAGCAATTCTCTTTTATTCGTCTACTTCTCCTACCCATCCTCGCAGACGCGGCATAATGTTCTTTGTCCCATTACTGCGTGTCTTGGGTTATCGATTAGTCCTGTATCGAGTAACAATACCCCAAAAACGATTGCCCATCCCTTAGCGCGTTGCAATGTTGCTTCAGAAACGTTTTTATATTCTGCTAGTATTTGTTGGCGCGTATTTTGCTCTGCAAAAAGCATCCATACAGAGGCAAGATCTGTGGCAAGATCGCCCGATGTAATGTCGCCCCAATCGATAATTCCTGCGATTGCCCCATTTTCTACTAGTACGTTACCCGCGTGAAGATCGCCATGCAGCCATGTCGCTTGAACGTCAATAGTAGCACTTAAAGCCTTATTCCAAATATTCTCGATTTCTGGCGTAATTAAGTTTGTTTTCGTCTTCAGCCGCTGTATGCGTTCTTCGATAAAAACTGCCCGTTGAATTAACGATACGCCTCGTACCGTATTTATTGGTGCATTAGATGGTGCGGGTTGATGTAGCGATCGCAAGAATGACGCAAACAGTTTTGCCTGGTTTGCATGGGGTTCTTGTCGATCGGCAGTTACACCCCTCAGCCACGGCAGAACGCTCCATCGCCAAGGATAGCCTTGTGTTGGTTTGCCCAATCTGTAAGGAGTTGGAACGGGTATAGGAAGCCGATTTGCTATTAGTGGAAGCCAGGTTTGCTCGTTTTCTATTAGTGTAGCTGCTATCTTTCGACGTGGAAGCCTTACAGATAAGCGATCGCCCAATCGAAACATCGCATTGTCCCAACCAGCATCGACGAGATGAATGGGTAGATTCGTCAGATCTGGATGCTGTTCTTCCAACAGACTGTAGACGAGGGTTGTATCTATTTCGAGTTCGGACGGTGGCGTTCCTATTAAATTCGATTTTTCCGGCGATTCCATATTTATTTACCTTTTTAGCTTGACAATCGTCTGTTTTTTATCGCTTCTAACTCCTCTTATATAGCGAGTCGAAATATCAATTTACAAGGATATCTGCACTCGTTAAAATAACGCCAGGATTGAGCGTGGCGATCGCGATTTGAGAAAACCCTCTTCCAGTACCATCCCCGTCAAAAAATAATGCTCCATTAGCTCGATTATAGATAAATCGATCGTTAGCATCAGCCGCCCTCGCTCCCAACCGAAACTGAGTCGGTGCTAACAATCCTCTTCGGAGTCCGCCGCCAAATCCAACTGCTGAGACTGCTATTGTATCGAATACGGGTGCAAAATCGGTAATGCGATCGCGTCCTTGATTTCTAGAAGTGTAAGCAAAGCGATCTCTTCCTACTCCACCTGTGAGCGTATCGTTACCTAACCCACCAACAAGGATATCGTTACCTCCATTGCCTGTAATTCTATCGCGACCATTGCCCCCGTTGAGAGTATTGTTAACTGCGTTGCCGATAATTACATCACTGCCACTAGAGCCAAGTACATTCTCGATCGAAGTTAATCGATCGCCTGTATTAGAATTTGAAAACCTACCTACACCCGTAACTAAGTTAATAACATGATTGTCTGTAAAGCTACTATAGCTAGCGGTATCAATCCCTGTTCCGCCGTTAAGACGCTTAATACCAATGCCACTAACCAGAATATCGTTACCCCCTGCACCGTTGATGAGATCGTCCCCATTTCCGCCATTGAGAACGTTATTCCCTGCATTGCCAGTCAGAGTATCGTTTTGATTGCTACCAATAATATTCTCGATCGAGATTAATCGGTCGGTTCCAGCAGAAATCCCAGTGTTTAAATTAACATCTACACCATTATCATTATCTTCGTTTTTGGGAAGGAAACTGTAGCTAACGGTATCGATACCAATCCCTCCATCAATGCGTTCGTTACCAAAGCTACTGTTAAGAAGATCGTTACCCGCTCCACCGAGTAAAATATCGTTACCCGCTTCGCCATCGAGAGTATCGTTGCCATTTCCACCGTTAAGGAAATCGTTACCTGCTCCACCCGACATGGAATCGTTGCCCGTCAATCCGCTGAGACGATTATTGCGATTATTGCCTGTTATAGTGTTGTTGAGATTATTGCCCGCTCCGCCAATCGCTTGACCGATTAGCGTCAGATTTTCTAAATTAGTTGATAAAACATAGTTGGTTGAAGAAGTTACGCGATCGATTTCTCTGCGGTTTGGGGAAGTTTCCACGATGCGATCGCGCGAACTATCGACAATATAACTATCATTACCCGTACCGCCGCTAGCTAGATCGATGCCAACTCCGCCATTTAAGGTATCGTTTCCCGTACTGCCAACTAAAGTATCATTTCCCGCACTGCCAATTAAACTATCGTTACCAAACCGACCGTTAACGAAATCGTTGCCTAACCCGCCGTTAATCGTATCGTTGCTATTCCCGCCCAGAATTCTCTCAGACAATCTGCTCCCTGTTAGGACAACAGGGGCATTATAACGATTGAGATTAAAAATTTCAAAATTCCTTGCCAGCGAACCATTGGCAGCGCGAAGTTGCTTGCTAGTTAAATCGATCGAAAGTGCGCTAGTTGTGGCAGTTCCACCGCCGAGCAAAAGCGTGTCGCGTCCCAATCCCCCATCGAGAAAATCGCCTTGTCCGAGATTAGCAACTGTCGAAAAAACAAGATCGTTTCCCCCTCTGGCATTGACAATATCCCTGTTTAAGGTTGTTGCCAATCTATTGTTCGCATTTGTCCCAGCAACTCGGCGAATAGGAGGAGCTTCATAAGCGCCGATATCGACGATCTCTCTGCCATCTCCATTGCCATCAACCCGTCGAGGTCGATTGCGTCCGTCGGTTCTAGGAGCGCCAAGATTACTGCCAGAGTCGATAGCTGGACTTCCTGGTATCAGTGCGTGAGTTGGAATAGAATTGCTGTTATATAATAGGGGGCCGAGTCGAGGATCGATCCGGTTGCGATTATTGCCAGCGCGATCGCCCCTGGCGACAAAGCCGTTACTATTAGCATTAGTACCAATCAAGTTATTGCCTAAACTAGTAAAACTCCCCGAAACATCGGCTCCCCCTGCGATGTCAGATATCTTATTGCCAGCAACAATTGTATTCTTAACTCGTATAGTACCGCCATTTTGAAAGATCCCCCCGCCCCTGACGTTACCAGGAATCAAACTAGGCTGACCTGGTATGCCGGGAACGCCGATGAATCCACCTCTTCCCCCCTCTCCAGCCGAACCGCGATCGCCAAATTCAGCCTCATTATCAAACAAAGTACTGCTGCTAATTTGCATCGTGCCGCGATCGATAAAGATAGCTCCTCCGTAACTATCCCCACTTTGACCGCCATTGCCGCCTCTGCCACCAGTTCCGCCCCGTGCAGGTATAGCGTCCCCATCACCAAAGCCGCCAGGCCCGCCATTCCCGCCAAACCCTCCAGTTCCACCATTCCCGCCCCTAGCAAGATTTCCAGAAAAGGTACTATTAACGATCTGTATTGTGCCGTCTGTGCTAAAAATAGCGCCTCCCGCACCGATACCGCCAGTTCCACCATTTCCGCCTGTACCGCCATCTCCGCCAGTTCCGCCACCAATATTACTGGCACCATTCCCGCCAAAACCACCTATACCACCTAAACCGCCAGATCCCCCACCCGCAGCATTGTCATGAAATGTGCTTCCAACGAGTCTTAACGTACCGCTATTGAAAATTGCTCCTCCACCTGCATCGCCGCCAGACCCGCCTGCACCGCCACTGCCGCCTGTTTCGCCACGCCCCGTAAAAAAGTCGGTAGAACCCGTAGACCCCAATAAGCCGCTCGCTCCAGACGTGCCAACAGCTACATTACTTAAGAAAAAACAATTAATTGCGGTTACTGTTCCTTCGTTGATTATACCGCCCCCAGCCAAGTTTCTTCCCCCAGCAATGGTCAAGCCAGATACGGTAAAGCTAGTACCTTCGGTGACGGTAAAAATACTAAAATCCTGACGATCTGTACTTCGTCGCACGCTTAAGCGATCCGCGCCAGAACCCCGCAAGACAATATTGCTTCTAATATCGGGTAACGCCCTCGCCAGATTAATCTCGCCATTTACTGCAATGTTAATGGTTTGAGTGCCAGGAGTTGCATTAGCTCTAGCAATGGCTTCGCGTAGAGAGTTTCTGCCTACTCCATAGCCATTATTTTCATCAGCTAGAGTATTGACGGTCAAAATCGATAGTGTTGTGTCGTAAGTTTGTATTGCCTGGGGTTGTAATGCCCCAGACGACTCGATTTGACCTGCGATCGCTTCTAGTTGCCAGTCTCCGCCGTGCGCTGCACTTCCTGTAAGATCGACAGAAGCTGCAATATCTGCCCCTGTGAGGCGGCTAAGCTGTTGTATGAATGCCTGACCTTGTTCTCCTGCTGCTACATCGCAACCATAGAGTAAAATATCGGCTTCCTCGCTAAGGGCATTACTCCAGCTTTTTAAGTTTTCAGTATAGCGATCGAGATTGCTTAGGTTTAATGAGGTTGAACCTAATTGCAGACTTCCCGATTCTCCATGAGAGATAATCTGGAGGCTTGAAATGTTGTTGCGTTGTGCTAGCGCTTCGCTGATTTGTTCGATGCCATCTCGTTTTTGGTCTAGGATAATAACATCGGCTCCTGGTAATAAGCTTTCTACAAGACTTTGATGGTCGGCAACAGCAGGATCGATAACAACTAGAGTATTAGCAACAGACATTTTGGCTTTTTCCTTGTTTTATGAATAAAAAGATAAATGTAATCTCCATTTATCTCTTCAACTGCGTTGATGGTAGCAACACAAACAAATTAAATCGCTACATTGCTATCTTGGGAAGCAGAGTTAAAATTATGCACCAATTAGCCCATAAAATTTCGTAAATCATAAAATATCAAGATTAACTATGGCAAGTCTCAATAATTCTTGAGAGCCGATTTTTAGGTAGTGCAAACGTCCTGCTCTTACGAGCTACAAGCTTCGCAATACAAGATTTACGATTTATTTAAACTTGCTATGATACGTAAAATTAGTTTTTTTAAACACAGACAAACGTTCTTATTTATGTGACGAAATGAACTTTAAAAACAAACTAAATTATCGGTGAAGAGATGTTACCTTGCTCTCGACTGAGAACGCAATCTTTTGTATTGTTAAATAA
>JALOOL010000327.1 GCA_025454425.1 Hydrococcus sp. Prado102
CAAACGTCGCCAACAAACGCTAAACGATTACGCACAGATGAGATCGCGTTTGGGAGAAGTGGGAGTTTGCGATCGCGCTGCGACTGAAATTCTGGAGTATGCCACTAAAGAAGACATAAAGCAGAGGGCAGAGGGCAGAAGGATCGATCGGATTTAGAACCTGTCTTTTGATTCCAGCACAAGGCAGATGAAGAAGGCAGAAGACAGAAGGATTGTTTCTACTTAGAACCTGTTTTTTGATTCCAAAGATCTTCTACTCTCTTTTCTCGTTCCTCAATTTTGTCTGGTATGCCAGATTGAGGAAACAATCCAAGCATGGTTTGATTGATACTAGCACGAAGATTGCGACTCGCATCACTCATAGGAGAGGGAAGAATGCGATCGCCTACCGCAATAAAAAACAAGCTGAAAATCAGTCCACTTGTTAATAAGAATTTCGGGCGCATTGTTGCCTCTAACTTGAAATACCTACAATCTTAGTATTCCCAATCGCGTTATTTTTTATATCTAAGTGCGCGGGTAATGTCAAAAATCTTATAAATCTTATCCATAGATTATCTTAAGCATTGCTCATTACCTTTAATTACGCCTGTTATTTTTATTTTCCCGATCTTCGGGTCAACAGTCATTAGTCACCAGTTTCTTTGAAAGCTTTATCGATTTGACGGAATAAATGCTCTTTCGTTGAAGAATTATCTAAAATAATATCCGCTAAAGCAACTTTTTTTTCGATGGGTAATTGACTTTCCAGACGCGCGATCGCTTGTTCTGGGCTTATTTTATCGCGTTCCATCAATCGTTTAATTTGTTCGTCGCGAGAACAATAGACCAACCAAATTTCCGTGACGAGATCGGTCATGTTAGATTCAAAAAGCAGTGGAATGACTAAAACAATCGTCTTAGCTTCTAATTGCGCAATCGCCGTCTCAAAACAGGTACGTACATAAGGATGAATCTGAGATTCTAACCAGCGTCTTTCATTTAGCTGGTTAAAAATAATTTCTCCTAATTGCTTGCGATCGAGCGTATTATCGGGCATTTTTACCCGATCTCCATAGCGCTCAAAAATTGCTTCCAAAATTGGCGAACCGATTTTCACTGCTTCTCTGGCATAAAGATCGGCATCTAAAATAGGAAGCTGATAAATATCGCTTAGATAGCGAGAAACTGTGCTTTTACCCGTCGCAATTCCACCCGTGATGCCAATTAAACGCTTATTACAATTAGTCAATTGCTAGATATCCAGTTCGCTAATTATTTTAAATTTTATATCGTTAATAGATAAATCGTTGGGAGATAGAAAAAATGGTTGTTCGTTTCTTCTCTCAAATACCTCTTCAAAATAGTCGCCCATTCTACATTCAACGTGATACCATGACAATGCCATAAAATATCGTTTTGCCCAATCTCTAAATGAAGCTGCTTCATCATCAGCACTCGATTCTAAAGGAACCCAACCTAAATCTGGAATGTAAAATTGCAACCAAACATGGTTAAAATCAGGCGATAAAAATAGCGATCGCGTTCCAGGCTGCATTTTATAAGCTGGAATTTTATAATTGCCGCATGTTCTGGCTGGAATATTATTCAATCTAAATAGAGATAAAAAGACATTTAAATATTCTCCACAGGAACCTTTACCGCTTTTTAAAACGGCTTCAGTTCCATCGTTATAGGCATCCATTACATAAGTCACTTTTCTGTATATATAATCTCTAATTGCTTTCGCTTTTGCTACCACATTATTTTGCTGTTCTTCTGGAACATTTTTAATCGCTCTTTTAGCAGCTTTAATGACATAAGGACTCTCCATGTCTAGTTGCGGTTCGTTTTGTAAATACTTAGAATAACGTTCTAATTCCTCTTTTGAAATGTCTCTAACTTCTTCTTTAATCAAATATTTAATGCTCTGAAGCTCAATCAATGCTTTCCAGCCAAACACTCTTCTTTCCGTTGCTAAATCGATTTCATCAATTGAGAAAACTGCTACTTTTCGATTTTCTTCCTGGGCAATTTCTTCAATTCTCATTGGTAAATTTCCAATCGGTTGCAGCGATAATAACTTTTGGCGATCGCTATTCATAGGAATAGAAATTTTCCAGTCAAGATTGATAACCTTTCGATATTCCTGGGCAATTTCAGGTAAGGTATGGAGTTTTCTAACATATGACATCTCTACCAAAAATCCATTCGATCGCACTGCTTTTTTATCGCGATCGCTTTTATAAACCAAAGGATAAATAAAATTATCTCGAATCGCTGTATCGATTTTTAATTTAAATTCGCTATCTCCCGTATCGTAAACTTCAAAACTCGGTCGAGAATAAGCTACATATAAAATATCTCTGCCAATTTTTTCGTTATAAACGACTGTTATCCCTGTTGGATTTTCAAACGGAGTCAATATCTCATCAATAATTTCTCGTTTTTCTAAACTGAAAACATATACTGTCTGCTCTTGGGAATCAACAATTAATAAGTTCCCTTGCCAATAACATAAATCGTCAACCAAACTAATTCCTGGTGATGTTCCTATAAGTTCGACTTCTTGAGTTTCTAGATTATAGGAAAGAATATTTTTATCTTCGGTTATCAAATAAATGATTTTATCGTCAGCGATCGCTATTCCTGTGAAACTGTAATAGTCTGATAGTTGAGCGATAAGATAGGGTTCTAGTTTATCTTTTTGAGAATAATATTCTGCTTTATATATTTGATTTTTGTAGACAAAATAAAGAAAAGTATCTAAATAACAAATGCTATCAACTCTAGCAAAATCATTAACATTATATTGTTTTTGAAATGTCTCAATTTCAGAGAGTATATCGACTTCTGTTAAAAGTCCCCGATCGCGATCGCATAGTAAAACTTTATTAGCGCCGACACTAGTTATTCCAGAGAGACTTTCAAAGAAAAAAGGTCTGTATGCCTTAATCCAATCGGCGCAAGCGCTATTTTGATTTTCTAACATAATTTTATATATAAAATCCTTTATTTCTTAAATCTTGCCCATCGGGTATTTTGCCAAACTAAAAAAAACAAACACCCAGAAACCAAAGCCCCTAAATTCCATTTAACAGACTTCTTAAGCAGAGTTAAACGTCGATTTCTCTGCTCGTTTTTAGCTTCTGTCGTTATTCTCATTTCAGAGGTTTCAATTGAAAACAAAACTTGTTGTTTTACGGCTTCTAACGGTTGAAAATTTGCGTTTGTGGGTAGCCGAACTTGGCGATCGAGACGAAACAAGAATTTCTCTACTTCTTCTTTAGTTTTCGCCTCTTCTAGTTGCTCCTTAACTTGTTGAAACTTAGTTATTTCTTGCTTGACTTGGGCATTCATTTCTGCGTTGCTATTTCGGTCGATTCGTATCGTATTGCTAATCCCTAAAGGAATTAGCAATAAAAACCAAACTGCGAACAACAAAGCTGTCCAAGATAAAAATTTTAAGATAGAACGCTCCCACCTCGCTCGTAAATTTGGCTCGCCACAAAAGACTAACACTAAACCGATTAAAGGTACGGGAACTCGCTCGACCATTGCTCCCAACATCTGAAATTCCCAGACAGGATTCATAAAACGCGGTGGGACAAAAATCTCAAATAAATCGAATAACGTTAACAATAAAAATCCGTAGCCTACCCAATGAAAAAGATTGAGCGATCGCACTAAACCAGTGTTAAACTGCCATAGCTCGTCTACTTTTTCAATCAATTTATGGGTTTGCGGTTCTGTCATAAACTTAGCAAGTTTTTCTTAAATTTTGATTAATCAGAATCTGAAAGTTTTGGGAAGCGAAGATGCCACCATTCATACCAGGAAAACCAGACATTTTCCAACACTCGGTAAGTAGTTTCAGGAGAAGATTTTTCTAAGGAAACGGATAGATGCGCCCAAAGACAACGGTTATCTCTCAGGGATTCCCGACCGAGTAACCAAGGCAGAAGGCGATTTAATCGCACGTCGTAGAGATACCTATTTTGCTTAAATTGTCCATCCGTGACCGTACTACCGCCGCGCGGGTTAATGCAAGCGCTTAAATAAGCTCGCTGTTGGTCGGCTAAAAGACCATAAAAACCGACTTTTGGTTGCTCGCGTAAATTAATTGAAGGTACGAGCGAAGTGTAACTGCGGATGAAGTTGCGGACATCCCCATCAGTAGCAGTAAAATAGCGCATTTCGATATCCAATATCCGACCGTCGCGAGTGTATTGATAGTGTTTTTGGGCAAGCAATTGTTGCAACTCGGAATTTGATTCGGGTAAAGGGCGACCAGCTAGAGGTTGCCATCCTATTAAAGGAACTTTTGCAGGGAAAACAAATAAGGCAGCCATCGAAGACTGAGTTACTGATGGAGTCAGGATTGACTTTCCTAAAACGAAAAAAACACTTCCAAAGATTAAGACGAGGAAGGGAATTCGAGCTTGTTTCCAGTAAAACATCGCCTTCAAAACGTCCCAGTATCTCGATTGACAGTACCCTCCTGTCGCATCAGGAAAAGGCAGAATAAACCAAAAATTAGCACGGAAATCATCGAAAATATAGCAGAGCCATTCCCTGTATGCCAGTATTCAAATGCTTCCAGGTTAGAAGATGCTGCCAGAACAGCCATAAGAGCAACCCGAACTCCATTCACTATAAATGCCACGGACACAGCCACAATAGGCACTAAAACTTTTTTTGTCCAATCTGTAGGAAACATTACTAGATAAAGAACTGCTAGACCCAACAGATGAGTCATGCCTTCTAAACCAGAACAACCAGCATATACCTCTACCCCTCCCTTTGGAAAAGTCACTTCAACTCCTTGGCGAGAGACATCAAATCCTAAATACCAAAGGATAAAAGCAGCAAATTGAGCGGTGAATGCGGATATATCAATTAGTGACGATAATAATACATAAGGTACGCCCAGAAAGAAGAGAACGAGAAGTTCTTGCCAGTATTGCTTAAATCCCTTCCAGCCAGAAGCAAGCAAAGCAAGACCGACGGCAGAAATAAAAGGGGAGAGACGAATAAAATAACTGCCTGTTAGAGCAGTAATCTTTAAAAGGATCGCGGCAATGAGTATTGCACCTAAACAAGAAGATAAAATTCCGCTTTCTAAACTTAAACTGTTGTGTTTTCTCCAAACAAGTAACGATACGACTAGCCAAAACAAAGCATTAATGCTTAGTAAATTAGCATCCCCAAGTCTGAATGTCACATTAAGATGAACGGCAACTAGACCCGCAGCAATGCCCAATAACCAGAATTTGGAGCTTTTTAGTGGTTTAACTAAGTTGATATAGCTTGCGTTCATGCCTCCAATTCTTATTTAGTCGAAAGTGGCGTTCGCGTAGCGTGGGCTTTGCACAATCGCGGTTTTTCTTGTTTGGCTACTTCTTCATTCACTCTTGTGTTTTATTGCTTTCTGCTTTTTTGAATGTTCCCGATTGAACAACACTCCAAATCCTAACGCCAATCCCGTACCAAAAATAGTAAGGGGTTCGGGTACGGGTTCGAGATCGGATGCAGTGGAGTTTGAAGCTTCTGTCGAGTTAAAGTTTTCGGTTGGGATGAAAGCTTCAGTTAAGTTAGATGTCTCTGTCAAGTTGAATGCGTTAGTCGTGTCGGACTCTTGCGATAAGTTGAGTGTTGTAGCTGAGTTAGATGTTGCTTCTGTCGAGTTGAAAGTATCGCTTGAGTTAGATGCTACTTCTGTTGAGTTGGAAGTATCGCTTGAGTTAGCTGCTACTTCTGTCGAGTTGATGGGATCGCTTGAGTTAAATGTTGCTTCTGTCGAGTTAAGAACTACGATCTCGCTTGACTCCCCTATCGCGTTAGACTCTGAGGTTGAGGGCGAAGAAGACCCAAGTAGCTGTGTTACCTCTCCCGTCATCGAATCTGACGATGGATTTTTGGAAGTCGAATCCGAATATACGTTTTCTTTCATCGGATTATAAAAAGGATTTCCTGTCGTTGCCGCCAAAACCAAGGCGCGATCGCTATTTAGGGCTATTGTTGCTAAGGCAAAACCTGTAAAAATGTATGTTCGCTTCATAAACGATTTATTTTTCTATTGCTATATTAAAACTTAAATTTCTATTTTATAGTTAAGCATGTGTTCGTCACCAGGAAGACCTCGGAAACCCCAATTATGTTTTGGAGTCTCGAAAATAGTCATTTCTAAATCTTGAGGCGAAATACCAATTTCTTGCTGTACGCGCTCGAAAAGCGATCGAATTAATTTTTTTTTAGCTTCCACGCTGCGACCTTCCATCATACTAAATTCAATAATTGTATATCTATCCGTCCGTCCCAATGGATAGAAAAAGTCACAAGCATCAAGCAAAAAAAACCGATGTGCCCGCTTATCTGGCGGATATTGCAAAGCATCAACCACACACGCATGAATAACATCAGATAGCTTTTGTTTAATGGGATTTAATTGCTCGCGCAATCCGTAAATTTTTACTTGTGTCATAATTTTTCTTGAACGATTAATACAACTTCATCACCTCAGTTATTGCCAAGCGAGATTGAACCCCAAGCGTTAAAGAAGAAGTATGTCCTCGACTGAGATGGTCTGCTGCCGCGCAAGCAATCATTGCTGCATTATCCGTACAAAGATTGAGAGGCGGATACTGAACTTTAAGATTATGCTTTCGTGCGGCTTCTTGTAAATACTCTCTCAAAGCGCTATTGGCTGCCACGCCACCTGCTGCGACGATAGTTTTCATGTCATAATCGATCGCGCAAGCAATGGTCTTTTTAACGAGCGATCGCGCTACAGTTTCTTGAAAACTGGCAGCTAGGTCATTAATCGGCAGGGATTGCTTGTTTTCTGTTTCTAGCTTCTGTACCAATCGTAAT
>JALOOL010000328.1 GCA_025454425.1 Hydrococcus sp. Prado102
AGCGATGTTGGGGATTATTCTTCTGATTTGGTCGTTACTTAGTTATAGCGGTTGGATAGCGTCAATGTTCTTACCAACTCCTACCGCCGTGTTAGAGGCAGGTATAGCTATGTTAAAAGAGGATAACTTAGTTATCGACATTTTAGCTAGTTGCGGGCGCGTTTTGGCAGGATTTCTGGTTGCTGGTGCGATCGGGATTCCCATCGGAATTGTAAGCGGAACTTTTCCTAGCATGGAAAGTTTCTTTAATCCTATTGTAGGTACGGTGCGTTATATGCCGATTAACGCTTTTGTACCATTAATTATTATTTGGGTAGGCATTGGGGAGGCTTCAAAAGCAACAATTATTTTCTTGGGAGTCGTTTTGTATAATGCGATTATGGTAGCGGATGCGGTTAAGTTTATCCCTGATGAAATGATTCATGTAGCCTACACATTAGGAGCCGATCGCGTTAAAGTTTTAACCAGAGTAATTATTCCTGCTACGATTCCTAGCATCTTAGATACTTTGCGAGTCAATATTGCTATTGCTTGGAATTATTTAGTACTAGCAGAGTTAGTAGCTTCCCAAAATGGTTTGGGTTACAAAATCGTTCAGGCACAAAGATTTTTACAAACCGATAAAGTTTTGTTTTGTATTATTTTAATTGGCGCGATCGGTTTGATTAGCGATTATGCACTCAAATGGCTGGCAAGGTATTTAACGCCTTGGGCAGATGAAACTCGCAATTAGACAGATTTGACAAATTTTGGTTCTAGTAATTTAGTAAGTTCGACAGGAATTTTGTTAAGTTGTTTTTGAGCGACTAAAAATTCTCCCAAAGATTCCATTTGTTTGCCGAGATAGAGATTGCTATTGGGATCGCTTAGCATTTCAATATTTTTTTCTTTGCCGATTAATTCGACTCCTTTTAATTGATCTTCTGTGTCTTGAACGGTTTGTTGGAGTTTTTTAGATGCGATCGCTAAAGCTTCTTCTCTATTTGTTTCTAAAAACTCCATTCCTTTAATAATTCCATTAACAAATACTTGAATGGCTTGAGGATTTTCGTCGATAAATTTGCTGTTAAACAAATAAACATCGACGATCGCCGCTGGCATTTTAGAAGTATCGTAAATAATGCGACCGTCTTTTTGAGCTTCGTTTGCCTGTTGCAAAAAAGGTGCGTAAGTGACGACAATATCGACTTTTCCTGCTTGATAGGCTGCCGCTGCCGAATCCGCAGTTAGATTAACTATCTCGATATCATCTTTACTTAAACCTGCCTCTTTCAAAACTTGTAGAAGAAAGAAATGGCTGACAGATCCCGGTTCTACACCAACTTGTTTGCCCTTAAATGCAGCAATATCGGCAATGCTATTGCGTGCGAGAATTCCGTCGCCTCCTTTGGACGTGTCTGCCACCATGACGATACGATAGTTTTGAGTTTGGTTTGCCAGGGTGACTGCTTCTGAGGTGACGGCAACAGTTCCCTCAATGCGTCCTGCAACAAAAGCTGAGTTTCCCTCGCTACTGCCACTAAAAATTATCGATTCTAAATTTAACCCTTCATTGCTAAAAAACCCTTTTTCTGAGGCGATGTAAAGGGGTATATAACCAACCCACAGATTAGCTGCTAATTTTGCTGCAACTGGCGTTGTAGAAGTAGATTTCTCGTCAGATGATGGTTGTTGGGTACAGGCGTGTAGGGCAACAGTACTCGTTAAACCAGCCATTAGCCAAAGGGCATAACGACGAGTTTTTCCCCGAACAATTTCATATCTGCTCATAATTGCCTATTTTATTTGGTTTTAAGTAGATAGGGTAAATGATTGATTTGATATTTGTCAATCATGTTTGTTTTTCTAACAATAAACTATGACATAAAAATAACACTAAATAACCTTTTTTCTTGGTGTAAAAAAATACATCAATTTGATAGTTCATCTATCTAAAGTTGGATATAAAATATTAGAATTTCCTCATCGCGATCGCGCTTTGCAACCATCAATTAAGACTCTTACTAACTTTTCGATCCGTTTAATTCTCAAGTTATTGACCTTCTAGCGCCAATTAAAATACTCTATGCGAGCTTCCTTTGCTTTCAAGATCGGGTTAGCCATCTCTGCTTTATCCGTAGGGTTGACTAGTGCCAGCGTTTACTATTTTTACTCGAATACAAAAGATGCAGAAGAAGTTTACCTGGGAACATTATTGAATTATGGAGAAAAAAACCCAGTCTTAGGTCAAGCTTTTGGCGGAGATGCGATCGCGGGAAAAGAATTCACCTCTGATAAATGGGGAACGTATATAGAAGCGGATATTCCCATCAAAGATGAAAACAATAACGTTATAGCCGTTATGAGTCTTGTTTACGACGTAACTACCCAAGCCAATCAACTAGCAAGACTGCAACAAATTTGTTTGGGCATTATCGGTGCTAGTTTTATTGTGGCAGTCCTATTCTCTATATTACTAGCGCGTTGGCTGGGACGACCTGTAACAAAATTACAAACTGGTGCAGAAAGAATTCTGGCGCGTGATTTTGATGTTTTCATCGACATTAAAAGCAAAGATGAAATGGGGGTTCTCGCTAAAACCTTTAATAAAATGGCAGGTCAGTTAAAAGAGTCTTTTAGCGAACTCCAAACAGCGAAAACAGAACTTGAAACCCGCGTCGAACAGAGAACCAATCAATTTAAAAAAGCCGTCCAAGCAGCGATGAAAGCAGCTTCAGAAAGTACAACTGCCAAACAAGCAGCAGAAGAAACAAGAGAAGCAGCAGAAGCCGCCAATCGCTCTAAAGGGGAATTTTTGGCAAATATGAGTCACGAACTGCGAACCCCTCTTAATGGCATCCTGGGTTACGCCAGTATCTTAATGTACGATCGCGATTTGTCCCCCGAACAAGCTAAAGGAGTCAAAATTATTCAGCGTAGCGGAACTTATCTTTTAACCCTCATCAACGACATTTTGGACTTTTCCAAAGCCGAAGTCAATAAAATGAAGCTTGACCTCAACGATTTTCATTTTCCAACTTTTTTGGCAGAGGTAAGCGGAATTATCGAAATGCGATCGCAAGAAAAAAAATTGCTATTTGAGTGCGAAACTAAAGGAAATATCCCCACTGGCATCAGAGCAGACGAAAAACGCTTAAGACAAGTATTGCTCAATCTGTTAGGCAATGCCGTTAAATTTACCGACTCTGGACAGGTAATTTTAAGAATAAACGCGATCGGCGAGGTAAATTCTTTAAATACTCCTCCCCATCAACAAATTCGTTTCGAGTTTCTCGATACAGGCATTGGCATTAGTCAATCGGATATAGAGAAAATTTTCCAACCTTTTGAACAAATCGGTTCTCGCGAACGCCGACGAGGTGGTACGGGTTTGGGTTTAGCAATTAGCAAACAATTAGTTGAGTTAATGGGTAGCCAACTTCGCGTAGAAAGCCAACTCGGTAGAGGTTCTATATTCTGGTTCGATCTCACCTTACCCATTGTTGAAGTTGCCTCAGAAGACGAACAAAATCTCAAACGAATCAAGGGTTACGGCGGAAAACGGCGTAAAATCCTCGTAATAGACGATCGCGAAGAAAATCGCTCGCTTTTGCTTAGCATACTTAAACCTCTAGGTTTTGAGATTTTGATGGCAAAAGATGGCGAACAAGGAGTTACTTTTGCTCGTCAACTCAAACCAGACTTAATTCTCACTGATATTTTGATGGGTATTAAAACGGGTTTGACGATGACCAAAGAAATTCGTCAAATTCCTCAGATAAAGAATATGCCGATTATCGCCATCTCAGCTAACAGTATCGATATGATTGAAGAAGCCAGTTTGAGAGCGGGTTGCAATGCTTTTTTGCCAAAACCCCTAGACCAAGCGAAATTGTTCGCGTTACTGCAAAAATACTTAAAGTTGAATTGGATCTACGAAGAAGACTAGATTAGACCTGTTATGAAAATCAAAATGACCCTTTGAGGAGCAATTAATTTTGCCTAAGCACTTAACCAAGACATTGCTAACCAAACTGTTTTAGTAAAAAACGAAAATTTGGTAATGCAAATTCAAGCTAATGGAGTGGTGCAAGCTGTACGAAAAGTTAATCTTAGTTCTGAAGATGCCGGACGCATTGTTAAATTGTACGTGCAAGAAGGCGATCGCACTGCCGTAGGACAAATAATCGCTCGTATGAATAGCACTCGCTTACAAGCAGAAGCTGACTTGCAACAAAAACGCACGGGAGCGAGTTGAAGTTATCGACCGAGCTAGGGCGAAAATGGCGCAAGCACAAGCCGATTTAGAACAAGTCAAAAACACTCAAAAACAAGACATCGATCGGGTTAGAGAGGAAATACGCTCTGCTCAAGCAAAGGTTCAACTAGCCGAGGCGCGACTGATTCGTTATAAGAAATTAGAACGAGAGAGTGCAACTTCGACATCGATTGCCGAACTTTCAAGCGGTTTAGAAATCGAGGCGAAAATCCCAGAAGCAAGTATTGCTAAGATTTTTCGAGAGCAAACCGTCAATATTCAAGTCGATGCTTACCCCGATCAAACCTTTAAAGGAAAGGTTAGCTTAATTGCACCGAGAGCAGTTTAGGAGAATTAATATCACGTCTTTTCGGGTGAAAGTGTCACTACAAACCGGACAGGATAAATTGCGATCGGGAATGAACGTTAGCTTTTTGTAGGATGGGTTAGGCGGGAGTTTTTTTATTAACCGATTTTCAATTCTAAATCCGCCGTAACCCATCAATCCCCACAAATTAACCCATGCAATCTTTTTGCAAAAACCTCACCATCTTATTGTTACCAATCGGTATTGCAATCGCGACAAACTACGCAAATGCAACCAATAACCAAAAGCAGCTTGTTGAGGAAGCTTGGCAGATCGTCGATCGCCAATTCATCGATATAACTGCTAATAATTCTAGATGGATGGAAATTCGTCGCGAATTCTTATCAAAAGATTATCAAGATAACAACACGGCAAGAGATGCCATTCGCACTATGTTGGGAAAACTCAACGATCCTGAAACTCGCCTTGTCGATTCCCAACAACTCGCCATCATACAGAAGGAAGGAAACGGTCAATCGGTAGGAGTTGGTTTAATTGATTTTTCAGTCGAAACCAACGAAAAAACCAAAGAATTACAAGTTGTTACTGCTTTAGCTGATACTCCTGCGGCGAGAGCGGGTATTATTCCTAAAGATATTATTGAAGCAATTGATGGAGTTTCCACAAAACAACTGAGTCACGATGAGGCGATGGCGAAACTTCGAGGTCAAGCAGGAACTCAAGTGACATTAACTATTCGTCGCGGCGATCGCACTTTTAATGTACCTCTCAAACGCGAAGCAATTTCTATCGATCCCGTCGAAACCTCAGTGCGACAAAAAATGGGGAAAAAAATTGGTTATATCGCTTTGAGGCAATTTACCCCCGATGCTGCGATGCAAATACGCTCTGCAATTCAAAACCTATCCAATCAAAATGTAGAGGGATTTGTCCTTGACTTACGCAATAATCCAGGCGGATTGTTACGGGTTGGCAATGAAATTGCCAGTTTTTTCCTCAATAAAGGCGATTTAATTGGTATTTTTCAAACTCGTGCGGGAAATGAAGAGATTAAAGCGAGTGGGACAAAACTAACCAATAAACCCCTAGTTATTTTAGTGAATAGCGGCACTGCCAGCGCAGGTGAAATTTTAGCAGGCGCACTCCAAAATAATGGTCGCGCTGTGGTAGTTGGAAACTCAACTTTTGGTCGCGGTCGAGTTCATAGCACAGAAGAATTATCGGATAAATCTGTAATGTTGTTTGCCATTGGTCGTTTTTTGAGTCCCACGGGTCGCAATATCGATCGCGAAGGCATTCAACCAAATTATGCGCTCGAAACTTCGACAACGCAACTACAATCTCATAATTCTTTATACGAAAAAGCGATCGCCGTTCTCATTTGGAACATCGATCGAACTGCAAGATTAGGATAGCAATGAATCTCTTAGAAAACACCAACATGGCAGTTAAAACCCTAACTGCTAATAAACTTCGCAGTACCTTAACCATGCTTGGCATTATCATTGGTAATGCTTCTGTTATTGCAACGATCGCGATCGGACAAGGCGCAAAACAGTTTACCCAGCAAAAGTTAGAGTCTTTTGGCCCCAATCAATTAACCATTTTTTCCGATACTTCTTTTCGACAGGGATTGAGCGATGAAACCTCAGAAATCGTGCTTTCCGATGTGGACGCGATCGCAACTCTAGCACCCGCTGTCAGGAAAGTTGCGCCGCATACGCATATTAGTCTCGACTCGCAACTTCTTTTTTAACTGACAGATGAAACAGAAATTGAATTTAGCTTGACCAGCAGAAGCCCCACACTGTAATTAGAGGGGATTTATCGAACCGAAGGTGAGTACCCTGAATAATTCAGTGTTGGGATGAATGCGTGGCTGACGTAGGCACGGAGTTAGCCAGTAGATGTAGGAGATAGTCGATCGATCCATTCCTCTACCATCTGGGTAATGGTCTTTTCTCTTTCTGCTGCGATTGTTCTTAATTTGTTGAGCCGCTTTTCAGATAATCGGATATGAAGATTTTTGTCTTTCATTGTGTGTTGTTATTGCGAACACAATAATGCTAACATAGGGCAGAAGGAGGCAGGGACATGAGAACCGCGTACCAGTACAAACTACGTCCAACAAAAAACCAAGTGATCGAGCTAGACAGATGGTTGTCAATGCTTTGTAGCCAGTACAATTATTTGTTGGCCGCTCGATTCAACTGGTACG
>JALOOL010000053.1 GCA_025454425.1 Hydrococcus sp. Prado102
CAGAAAGAACAAGGCATTCTCATTACGATTGGCCCCACTAAAGATACAACCAAAGTGTTTGGCATTTACGAAGCCGAAGACGAAGCTATAGTACGTCAAATCGTTGAAGCCGATCCCTACTGGCAAAATGGTATCTGGACGGAATATGAAATCAAGGAATGGATTCAAGCATTCTAGCTTTTTTCTTTAGCAAGAACGAAAACATTGCCTTCATTCCCTCGTCCGACGCGCAAATCTTCATCTAAATAAGTTGTCTCCAACCATCCTTGTTGCTCTCGGCTTTCTATATTAAAATCAGCAGAAACAAACTTTTTCCCCATTTCGATTTCTTGAACTAACTGGCTAGGGCTACGATAGCCAATTAAGCGTTGCCAACCCAAAATCGAGCGCTCGAATTTAACGCTGACTCGTCGTTCGCCAATGGCTTCAAAACGAGCAACAACGCTAACGATCCCTTCAAGAAACGGAATCCCCACAATCTCGGCAATATTGTAAATTTTTGTTTCACTAAAACGAATACATTGATAAACTTGACCGAGTTGTGCTAGAGGAATACGGTTGAGTCCCAGGATTCCGCGACTATTGGTATAAAGCAAACGCCAGTCTCCTTCAAGCCAATCGCGCTTTTCGAGGGGATTAGGCGTAGAATTGCGATCTTCAAGCTGTTCTATGGCGGTGAGAACTCTTACGTTGTCTTTTTCGGTGGCTAGCAAACCGCGATTGGTTCCCGCGATCGCTTCTAGTAATTTTGTTTTTTCATTCATCGATCGTTCCCCATCTTTAACTACCATTTTTAACTTTGCCGGGCGATCGCGATCGCGATTTGATAAGTTTTTTTAAATGTTCTAAAGCGATCGCCAACAACTTTTAGATGATACAGTTCTCTTCGCTGAGTGCGCACAAGGGTAGATGTGGAAATTGGTTTGAGCGATCGAATGGCTGAAACTTTTATCCTGTTTTGCTTTGAGGTATTCAAGCGATCGCAGTGTGTCTAAGCGGTATGGTTCCAATAAATATTAATCCCTATTAGGGACTGAAACACGAACTTATATAATCCAAAATCCTTTCATCCAAAATCCAAAATCTTTTAAGAAACACTAATTTTTATACAAGACAACTTTATTAACGAGGTTTGAGAGTTGATGTATCGCTAAACCAACCTCGTCGCCAGAAGAAGAAACTTAAACCAAATGCGATCGCGATCGTAACCACCCAAAAAAGCGGATATCCCCAATACCAGTTTAATTCTGGCATATTAAACGGAGAAATATCAGTATTAAAATTCATTCCATAAATTCCTGCTAAAAAGGTTAACGGAATAAATATGGTTGAAATAACGGTCAGAAGCTTCATCACTTCATTCATTCTGTTCCCTACCGCCGATAGGTAAACATCCATCAACCCCGAAGCAAGTTCGCGATACGTTTCAATGACATCGATAATTTGAACGGCGTGGTCGTAACAATCTCTTAGATAAATGCGCACGTCTTTGCTAACCAGCGAACATTCATCGCGAATAATTGTATTAATTGCATCGCGTTGCGGCCAAATAGCACGTCGCAAAGCCAACAATTCTCGACGAATTTGATAGATTTTAGTTAAAGTTTGTTTGGTCGGACGAATAGCAACTTCATTTTCTAGTGCTTCTAAACGTTCTCCATAAGCTTCTAGCGCCAGAAAATAGCCATCGATAATAGTATCCCAAAGTGCATAAGCTAAGTAATCTACTCCTCGCTGACGAATTGTACCTCGATTGTTGCGAATGCGATCGCGTACTGGCTCGAATGTATCGCGAGTAGGTTCTTCTTGCACCGTCAGCAGATAGTATTGTCCCAATACTAAACTAACTTGTTCTAGCCAGAAACCTTCGCCTTCCTCTTTGAGAACAACCATTTGTGTAATAATTAGCAATCGATCTTCATAATCTTCTACCTTTGGTCGCTGGGGAACGTTGATAATATCTTCGAGGACGAGGGGATGCAATTGAAAAATTTTTCCTAATTGTTGCAAGACTTCTTGACTTCCCAATCCCGATACATCGACCCAGGACACCGATTCTGTATCTAAGTAAGCAGCGCAATTTTCTAGTGTCAAGTTAGTCAAACGAACAGCTTGGTTAGCATTATAATCAATCAAAGCAATTTCAGACTGTGCGGCATCTGGTTGAACTCTTATCGTTCCTGGAATCGTGCCAGGTTGATTAAAATGATAAGAAAAAAGATTGTCTTCTAGGTGCATCTGAAAATTGCTTGGCTGTCTCATCATTTTTGTGCTTGCTACAATAGTTCCTCAATTTAATATTAAATTAAGTACAATCTGTCAGCAATAAAGAGCAATTTTCTCAACAAAACTTTGAGGAGATTGAGAAAAACTAACAGATTTAATTTTTGGATAGTCGATTTCCAGATTGATGCTACTTAGTGGAATAAATGCCAAGAGAGAACTAAATTAAATGGAACACTATCATATATAAAGCAGATGCAAGTAATTGCATTCCCATTATAGGTAATCCGTATTGCAAGAAAGTTTTAAAAGAAATGATTTTTCCATGTTGTTCGGAAATTCCAGCGGCAACAATATTAGAAGAAGCGCCAACTAATGTTCCATTTCCACCCAAAGTTGCTCCAAACATCATTGCATAAAACAAAGGTAAAACTTCAGGGGGAAACTGTCCGCTAAAACTATTACTTAGTACTTCTTGTCCGACATATCCGACATTTACTAAGTATTCTTTTAGTAAAGGAACCATTGCTACAACTAAAGGAATGTTGGGAACGACACTCGATAAAATCCCAACCACAAAAATTAAAAGAACTGCACCCAAAGCAATGTTTTTACCTAAAACCAAGGCTAATATCTGCGATAAACTGCTAACAACGCCTGTTTTCTCTAAACCTCCAATCAAGACGAAAATAGACATAAAAAAGAGTAAAGTACTCCAATCTACATCCCGCAAAATATTGTGAACGGTATCGATTTTAGTTTGGTGAGCTAGTAATAACGCTAAGGTTGCTCCTAATAATGCTACAGCAGCCGGAGGAATAGGAATAGGAAAAACTTCTTCTCCAATTACAAAAAAGACAAGCACGAATAAAACAATGATTCCGCCAACTGCTAACACTCTGGGATGATTAATTTGTGGGTGCGGGAGTTGATCTAGATTTTCAAATTTGGTTTGCCAAATTTTTGAGAATAAAAAAGGCAACATTGCTACAACCGTGACAATGGCAAATACGCCTCCCAAACTCAAACGTTGTAAGTATTCTGTAAAAGTAATATTGATAGAATCGCCAACAATAAATGTGGCTGGATCTCCGACAAGCGTTAATAAACCAGCACTGTTAGCGACAAAAACCATCAAAATTAATAAAGGAACAAAATCTACGCCAATCTCTTGAGCAATTGGTGGAATTAATGGCGCTAAAAGCATCACAGTAGTAGCATTGGGTAAAACTGCACAGATTGGTGTAGTAATTGCTACTATTCCTAATAGCAATAATTTTCCACTGCCTTTAGCAATTAAGACCATTTGTGTTGCTAGATATTCAAAAATTTTAGTCGGTTCAAAGGATCTAACTAATACCATAACCCCAAAGAATAAGGCTAATGTCGCATAACTGCGACTGATATAACCAATTGCTTCTGCGAGGGTCATGATATGAGCAAACACTAAAATTAATGCGCCTAATAATGCAGCTACGGTTAAATGCAACCATTCAAACATGATGATGGCAATTACACCAATAAATACTGAAGCTGCAACGATCGCTTGTACTTCCATTGCTCCCTCAAACTTCGAGATGATAAACGGCAAATATTGGAATGATTTACTCAGAAATAGCTATCATTTCATGAATGGCAACTATCCACTCCCACACTGATTAGATATTAACGAAACTTGACGAAATAATGAGCCAAGTTACAAATGGCTAAAACTATGGATAATTTAGATTTAAGTATTTTATAAATCGACTAAGCGCTTCTCAATGAAGAGATTATATATTGGTTGATTGGCGCTTTTAAAGGCGATTGCAAGTATTAATAATTTCATATGAGTTTCCCTCAATTGTTAAATGTAGGTACACGAAGACAGAGCAGTACCAATCAGAAACACTGATGAGGGCAAATATTAAAAAACTGCCTCTTCAGTCTTCTCTCGATGCCGACGAGGTTAGCTGACGGGCTAGGGCTGAGAGATGTCCCCCTTTTTACAGTTATCAGTAGTAACTTTACTTCCGACTTCCGACTTTCGACTTTCGACTTTCGACTTTCGACTTTCGACTTCCGACTTCCGACTTTCGACTTTCGACTTTCGACTTTCGACTTTCGACTTCCGACTTTCGACTTTCGACTTTCGACTTTCGACTTTCGACTTTCGACTTTCGACTTCCGACTTCCGACTTTCGACTTCCGACTTTCGACTTCCGACTTTCGACTTCCGACTTTCGACTTCCGACTTCCGACTTTCGACTTCCGACTTTCGACTTCCGACTTTCGACTTCCGACTTTCGACTTCCGACTTCCGACTTTCGACTTTCGACTTTTAAAAGGTGCGCCCCATAATTGGTTCCCCCGTTCCTGCTTCATGATGAAGCAAGGATTAGGCCGACTTACTCTGATGAAGTTAACGCAATTTTAGCTTTCGGCGATCGCCAAAAAGCATTAACTTCCTAATAAAATAACACATTCTTAAAATTTGCATCGTTGGTTAGCTGACATTTCTAACCAATAGGGATACGCGCAAGTCGATGCTTATTTTATTGATGAAGTCAATCTTTGAGTAGTTAGCTTTGCCAGAAAATCATTCCTGGTAGCTAACTACAAATTGCCCCTACTCAAGCACTTCTACAGAAATTGTTGGCGTTTCGACAACCGGAAGGTCGATCTTTTCAACAATGGGTACGTAACCCAACCACGGTCGCGAGGCTTGAGCGAATTTGTCAGCCGAACCGCTAACATAAAAACGAGTTGGTATGGGAGGTTGAGTGCTTTTTAACCCCATAATTTCCAATTCTCGTTCGGCGGCTGCTACCACATATTTAGCGGGGTCGATGAGTCTTACTTTAGCAGGTAAAATTTCTTGCAATACTGGTTCTAGATGCGGATAATGCGTGCATCCATAAACTAACGTATCTATTTTTTCTGCGAGTAAAGGTTCTAAGTAATTTAAAGCAACTTTTTTAGTGTAAGGATCTCGAATGCGATTTTGTTCGATCAAAGGAACGAATTCTGGACATCCGATTTGCCAGACGCGCGCATCGGGATCGATTTCTTCAACTGCATAACGATAAGCATTACTAGCTGCTGTTGCTGGCGTAGAAATTACGCCTATTCGCTTGCCTTTTTGAACGGCAGCACGAGCGCCTGGTAAAATTATTCCTAGCGTTGGCAGGTCGAATTCTAACTGAACCGCTTCTAAAGCCAAAGCAGAGCTAGTATTACAAGCCATAATGACCATTTTGACCCCGCGATCGCTCATCCAGGTCAAAATTTCTCGAACAAATTGTACGATCTCTTCAGGAGAGCGATCGCCGTAAGGCAGTCGAGCCGTATCTGCAAAATAAAGGATCGATTCATTGGGAAGCTGTTGATAAAGCTCTTTTAAAACAGTCAACCCGCCCACACCACTATCAAAAATGCCAATTTGGCTGTCTTGAGATTTTCTCATGGATTGAGAATTTTATTGTAAATGAAAGTGAAATATATAATTGCGACTAAGCTAATGCAGTTTTAACACGGATTATCAGACGTGCCAAAACTTTTTCTGGTTTCGAGTCCTGTCGCACTTAGCAAGAGAACGCTGACTCATTTAAACAAAAACTATCGCTTTATATAAATATAGTGTTATCTCATAATTGTAAAAATGCCGCCTAATGTGAAGGATTTTTAGCGATCGCGAAGCGTCCGAAGGGAAGACAAGGGAGACAAGCAGGAAAAGGGGGACAAGGAGGACAAGGGAGAATATTTACTTTGAATTTTGAACTTTGAACTTTGAACTATTTCTCATCTCCTTTGTAAATAATTGACGATTCCGCGAGCGATCGCCTCTGCCATTTGACGCTGATAGGCTGCATTTCTTAATTTGGGGTTATCTTCAACGCCAGTGACATAACCAGTTTCTACCAAAGCTGCTGGCATACTCGTCTTTCTAAGGACATAAAATCTCGCTCGTCTGACTCCGCGATCGCGCACGTTAACAGTTTGTAAGATACTGCGGTGAATGGCATCGGCTAAACTGCGATTGCCATAATAATAGACTTCTAGACCGTTAACATGAGAGCGATTCCCTCCAACGGCATTGGCGTGAATGCTGACAAAAACCGTCGCTCGCGCTCGATTGGCCATAGCTGCGCGTCCTTGAAGGCTGACGAAATAATCGCTGTTGCGGGTCATCATGACGCGCACGCCTTGTTGCTGTAGAAATTGCGTAACATCTTGAGAAATCGATAGTACAACATCTTTTTCTCGCAAGCCGCCAATGCCGATCGCACCGGGATCTTTACCGCCGTGTCCGGGGTCGATTACGACTAGTGTATTCGAGCGAGGAGAGACCGAGGAAGGAGGATTTGAGGGTGAAGGAGCGGGATAAGGGTCGGGATTGGGAAAAGAAGCTTGAGGCGGCGGAGGAACGGGAATGGTGACAGAATTTGAGTCGGGGTAGTCGGGGTTTGAGGGAGGCAAAGGCGAGCTTCTAGGGGGCAAGCTAGAGCCAGACGATCGCAGCGCGGATAATGATAGTGCTAGAGTGCGATCGCTATCTTGTTCGAGTTCTCCAAAGCGAACTCCCAGTGAGGGTTGGACGACGATAACGACGGTGTTATCTGCTTCTTGGCGCAGGCGTAATTGATATATAGGACTCAATCTATCCAACTGCGGCCCAACAAAAGACTCAGACAGTTGAGCGTTAGGAATGCGAATTTCGTAGGTTCCTTCTAGGCGATTCCAGTTGCCATTGCCTTCAATATCGCGATCCGAGCGAACGATCAGCCGATTATTGCTATCCAAGTCTGCCGATTCAATCGTTGCTAGTTCGGTTTCGGAATCTTCGTCGTCTGTGTCGATCGCAATTGGCGCGCGCGTGCGATCGACCGAACTCATACCTCCTTTGGGTAAAAGAATCAACCCGCCAAACCTACTGTAGAGTGCTTGCCAATCGGGACTATCTTTGCCGACGTTAAGGACGATCTGAGCGTTAGGAGGCGAGGTAGAAGTTTGGTCGAATTGAATATCTTTAATCCCGTAGCTGTTGACGGGAAAATTTTGTGAAATCAGACTGCTGGGGAGAGTCGCGTCATTGAGAGCTACTTCTATTTTTTGGCGATCGCGACTGCGTTTGATTTTAATCTTGTTATTGTCCCCATCGCTGTCGAGACGAATAAATAAACCGTTGCGCGTCACTTGAAAATCGTTCGATTCGAGTTGTTTGGGAGCCGCAGAACTCGAAATCGGCTGGTAAGCGCTTTGCTCGGTATCGGGAGATGAGGTATTGATACTCTGAGGAAGTTCGCTTTCTTGAGGGAGTGGGGGGGGAGTTGGCTGGCTGGGGAGCGTGTTGTTTACTCGTTGGGGTTCGGGGATTTCTACCGTCCACTGAGTCGGCGATAAGCCTCGAACTTTGACCTGTTGGGGATCGACGGTATAGCCTGGGGCTAGTTCGATCACGATACGAGTGGTTCCCGCGTCGAATTGTCCGACTCGCACGCTTCTGACATAGCCGCCGTAGGATTGTCTGACGCTAGGACGACCGAGAGTAATTCCTGGCAGGTCGATGGCGACGCGGGACGGATTGAAGATCAGTTGTGCCCTTGGTTGGACTCGCTCGTCCGTGCTAAAGAGCAATTTGCTCTGGTTAGTCTCGAACCTCCAGAATAATAATTTTCCTGCTTCGGCCGGAGAGGCAAATAGCAAAAGGCTTATCGTACTCAGTAGTAGCCAGTAAACTTTCACGGTCGTTGCTCCTGTTAAACGGCGCAGCTTCAATTAAAAAAGCTTAACCCCAACGTTTTAACCTATCAAGTCGAAAGGACGTAGATAGAAATGGTCAAGTTTCAACTTTAGCAGGAGAACTGCGATCGAGACAAAAGAGTAACTCGTTTCTCAAAGGCAGATTCCATGCGATCGATAAAATTTAACTTTATTGTTTTGGGGCCGTTTCTACGGCTTCTGTCGCACCCTCAACCACCTCGGCATCTGAGGAGCCAAAAACTACTCGCAACAATGGCGGAGCTAAAAAGGTGGTTGTAATAACCATCATGACGATTGCGGCTTCTGTAGGTTTCGAGAGAGCGCCGCTTGCCGAGCCAACGCCGAGGAAAACCAATCCTACTTCGCCCCGTGGAATCATGCCGATTCCTATCGCCAGACGGTTGATGCCTGGTTGACCAAATACCGACCAGCCCGTTACTACTTTACCGATAATGGCTACGACGATCAAAAATGCTGCAAGGCTTAATCCTTCGCGATTGCTGGGAATGGCTGGATTGAGAACGCTGACATCAGTTTTTGCCCCTACGCAAACAAAGAAGATGGGCACAAAAATATCCGCTACGGGAATGATTTGCTTTTCGAGTTCTTCGCGCTTTTCAGTTTCAGCCAACACTAACCCCGCAGCAAATGCTCCTAAAATAGCTTCGAGTTGAATGACCTGAGCGATATAGGAAAGAATATAGGCAAAAATCAGCGAAGCCAGTAACAACTGACCGCGAGTTTTTAAACTATTGACTAAACCAATAAAAAAGGGAGTTAAAAAACGCCCCAAGAGAATCGCACCGATGAGAAAGACTCCAGCACTGATAATTAGGTAAATAACGTTACCAATTTCGATTTCTCCGGTTTTTACCAAACTCGCTACTACGGCTAGGACGATAATTCCTAAAACATCGTCGAGGACGGCTGCGCCAATAATGATTTGTCCTTCCGTAGAATTGAGGCGATCGATTTCTGAGAGGACTTTGGCGGTAATGCCAATACTGGTTGCAGTTAAAGCCGCCCCAGCAAAAACGGCAGGAATGACCGGAATATTGAATAAGTAAACCAATCCTCCCGTACCCAAGGCAAAAGGAGTCACAACCCCCACTACGGCAACTACCGCGGCTTGCGGTCCGACTCGAATCAATTCTTTGAGGTCGGATTCTAAACCTATCTCAAATAAGAGAATAATTACCCCTAGTTCTGATAGGACAGAAATCACCTCGCTTTGAGCTATAAAAACCGATTGCGCCCCTTCTGGAGTTAAGGCTGAGGTTGCTGTCAAAAACTGCATTAACAGCGAGTCAGTTGCATCAGCCCCGCCTTCAGGAAAGACTAATAACTTGAGAGCAGAAACCCCAACCGCGACCCCGCCTAGCAATTCTCCTAAAACGGGAGGCAAGTTGAATCGGTAGCAAATTTCGCCGCCTAATTTACTCGTAAAGTAGATGGCAACTAAGCTAAGAAGTACGCCAGCAAGGACTAAAGCGCTATCTGCGGATTCGGTTTCTGTCGCCGCTGCCAGAATCGGCAGGTTATCCCAAACATCTATTGTTAGTAAATTCATCCCAATTGTTGTCTCAACCATAAGTTCGGCGGGGCTTTTAAACGCTGGAACCATTTCCGGCGACAGCCCCTTGCAAAAATCGCTTTATCTACTTTACAAGCTTCTTTAAAAAATCTGTCTTTTTTGAGAGGCGAATATTAAACAGTTACCAGTGACCAGTTATCAGTTACCAGTTTTTCGATCTTTTGTTATTAGTAACCGATTTAAGTGATGCGACTAAAAAAAATCGCGGCTAGAATAATTAATCCTAACAGCGCTAAAGGAACCCAGAGAGCGGATATTTCAATCATTTTTTGACTAAAAATCGCGATGTTCAATAAATAGAGCAAAAATTCAAGTCGAACTTTTTAAATATCGCTTTATCATTAAAAAGCATTGTATTGAGTAAACATTAAAAAATCTTTACAATCAAGCTGAGCGGTAGGAATTAGAAACAAAACTAGATGGTTGGGTGGGTCGTACAAAATCGCTATGATAGAGGAACGCTACTGACAGTATTCATGAGAATTAACCTGTTAGCAATAATCTCAGATGTTTAATGCTTTTATTAACTGGTTCAACAATTCTTTAGTTCAAAGTGTGTTAATATCTCCGTTAATGGGAGTGGTGTTTGGTGCGTTATTTTCAGGACTAGACCGTTCCCCGACAAAAAATGCACCTGTAACAGTTATAGAAACCAGAAGAGAGTACTACAGAGAACGCATCATTTATCGAGAAAAAGAAGTAAATAAGTCAGTAAATAACGGTTTATTATCGATTTTGATAGCTGCTACTGCTGGGGTGATATTTTTAGCCTGGAAGTATATAGCGTATTCTAATATCATTCTTAAATACTTTTTAATATTTCTTCTCACGGCTCTTAGCTTTTCTGGCACAACAATTGTAGTTTCAATACTAAAAGGTCACTTTAATAGTAGGTCTTGGTGGTATTACGTCGCATTTCCATTTCTTTGTATTGCTATCTTGTTTATACTTACTCCAGGTTGCTAAAAATGCTGTTTTTCCTGAAATTGTGAATTTGGCACAAAATAGTACTTTTTTAGATTTTTACACACAAGCTCTATCTCCCCAGGGATTATACTTTGTAGTCACGCAACTATTAGGGGTCACAACACTATTCATTCTTATACTATTGAGTACTTTAGTCGAACTTCATTACTTGGCTTTAATGAATCAGAGAGGTGGGGGAATTTTCAATCGTTTATGGGTGGAAATTGCTAGGTTTACATGGGGCTTTTCTGGTAAGGGTACACTTGTTATTTTTCTATTATTTTATCTAATCTCGTATCTGTTGTTGAAGGGTTATGTAGCAGATTGGATGGGAGGTAAATAGTTGGCAAAAGGCAAAGATGCGCCTATTAAAACCACAATTATTTAAGCAAACTCTACTCTCTCCAAATTCATTTTAGCCGTAGCATAAACCTAATCGCAGTTGTCATTAAATTAAACTTAGATTAATATCAAACTTTTTATTAAGTTAGTCTAGAGGTAAAATTTATGTAAGTAACAATGATAAGAGCTATGGCAACACCTACACCAAAAAAGTTGCCTTTTCTAGAAGCAATCTGCTGGCAAACAGAGAATGTTTATCGCTTTACCCCCGAACAAATGTTAAGTCGCTATGAACGAGGTTGGCAATATCGCAAATTATTTAACAATCTTGAGGGCGAAGAACTTAATTTTCTTAAGGAGCTTGCAAAGAACTATCATTCTTGGCTGCAAGCCGAACTATAATTTTTAGATTAGACGATCGCAATAAGATTCTGATGTACTAAAAGAGGTTTTGACTTTGGCTAGCGATTTGGGTTTAGAGAGTACGCAAAGAACCTTTAAGGAGCAGCCTAATCTATTTTAAAGTAGTTTTTACTAATAGAATACAGAGGCGATTGGAGGGCGAGAGATGAGTGTGACTGACTTAGTAACGTGGTTGCAAGAACGGACTGCCCTAAGTAGTTTATCCCAAAATACGATCGAAGCGATCGCGCCGATTTTAGAAGAGCGCACCTTAGCATTTAACGAACGTTTAGTTGAAGAAGGAACGATTCCCGACGGACTGTATATTTTGCGATCTGGTCGTCTGGAGAGCGAAAATAAAAGCGATCGCACTGTAGAAGTCGGTTTATTGCCTGGTTCGGTTATTAATCTACGAGAATTAATTTTAAAGCAGTTGGTTCGAGATAGTATTATTACGCTTGATGAATGTGAATTTTGGTTTATTAGTGCCGAAAAATTTCAAGAATTAATCGCTCGCTATCCTGAAATTCCGCAAACTTTTTCGCAAAAATTAGCTCAAAAACTCGAACAACTATCATCTCAATTATCTTTTGAACAAGAACGCCAAACAATTTTACGACCCTATTTGGTAACTAAGGCAAAACGGGGAATTATCGGCAAAAGTCGCTACGCAACTCGACTGCGATCGCAAATCAAACAAGCTTCAGAAACTCGACAATCGGTACTAATTTTTGGCGAACCTGGATTAGAAAAAGATAATATTGCTGCTTTAATTCATTTTGGGTCTTCTTATCGTAAAGAACCTATTGTTAAAGTTAACTGTTCTAAATTACAAGCAAGCGGGGCAGATTTATTCGGTCGCGCTGGCGGAAAAATGGGATTACTCGAAGCGTTAGGTGAAGGAACGCTTATTTTAAATAACATTCAAGAACTTCCTTCTGAATTGCTCAAACCCGTTGCCGATTTACTCAGAAATAATACTTATAATCCAGTCGTTCGGTTTGGAGAAGATTCAAGCAACACCAAAACTTCTCAGGCACGAATTCTTCTTATTTCTGAAAAGAAAATTATCGCGATCGATTCTTTAGTTGGCGTTGAAATTAAAGTTCCGCCTTTACGAGTTCGTAAAATCGATTTAGAAGATTTAATTAATTATTATATTAGTCTTGTTTGTCGGGCTAAAGGACTTCAAAAAAGTCGCATTACTCCAGAAGCCTTGCGACGATTACAAGCTTATGATTTTCCTAACAATCTTAGAGAATTAGAGAATTTAATCGAACGCGCGATCGTTCAGTTACAAGGATGTGCAGATATTACGGAAGAAATTATCTGGCCTTCCCAGGGAAAGAAAAGACAATTTCGTTTGAATCTTTTAAATACCTATCCAAACTTGCGTCAGTTTCTTCGTAGTTCTTGGTGGCCGGATAAGATTAATTATGGGTTTACTTTAGTTATTTTTGCTGCGATTAATATTATTTTATTCGTCGGGCCGCAAACGCGATCGCAAAATTTTGCGCTTAATTTATTTTGGGCTTGGTGGTGGCCGTTAATATTAATTGGTTTTCCTTTTGTCGGACGGGTTTGGTGTGCTGTTTGTCCCTTTATGATTTATGGAGAAATTACACAAAAACTCTCTTTATGGTTATTTCCTCGCCAACTAAAAAGATGGCCCAGACAAGAAGCTGAAAAATGGGGCGGTTGGTTTTTATTTGGATTATTCACCCTCATTTTATTATGGGAAGAACTATGGAATTTAGAAAATACAGCGTATCTTTCATCGTGTTTATTATTATTAATTACGTCAGGAGCAATGATTTTTTCCGCTCTTTTTGAAAGACGTTTTTGGTGTCGCTATTTGTGTCCTATTGGCGGAATGAATGGTATGTTCGCTAAACTTTCGATGACCGAATTACGGGCACAACAAGGAATTTGTTCGGCTGAATGTACGACTTATCAATGTTACAAAGGAGGCCCGCAAAAAGGCGAGGGTATGGAAACCGATGGCTGTCCTTTATATTCTCATCCCGCACAACTAGAAGATAATCGAGATTGCGTTTTATGTATGACTTGTTTGAAAGCTTGTCCTCATCGTTCGGTTGAATTTAATTTACGTCCGCCAGGAATTGAATTATGGACGACTCACGTTCCTCATAGTTATGAAGTCGCTTTATTATTACTATTATTAAATACAGTCTTTTTACATCGCTTATCCGAGCTACAAACTTGGTTGGGATTGTCTTTAGATTTGAAATTATTTTGGACGCATTTTTTAGTTTCAGTAGCTGCTCTGAGTTTACCTGCATTAATACCTTTAATTGGTTACGGAATGATGCGGATAATTTATCAATTCAATAATAAGATTAAGCCGCGCAGTTTTATCGAGTTAGCTTATGGGTATTTACCTTTAGTTTTAGCAGGAAATTTAGCTCATTATTTAAAACTTTGGTTAGGAGAAGCAGGAAGAATATTACCCGTTAGCTTGGCAACTTTTGGCTTATCGGGCGAAGGATTACCTATTTTAGTCGCTCATCCGGCTGTTATAGTTTTTTTACAGGGAACGGCGTTAGTTTTTGGAGTCATTTTATCAATTGTTTTAACTCAAAAAATAGCGCGTCAATCTTTTAAAATTTTGTTGGTACAACATCTATGCACAGTGTTGTTAGCATTGGGGATGTGGAGAGTTATTGTAGGAGCATAAAACTCATTAAACTTTCATATCCAACTACGGGCGCTGATGAGGATATATTGTATAGTTAGCTCGACTTTATTCATAATACGACCAAATCAATTTTTCAGTCCATTTGAATGGACTTTCTATATAAGACGGAGAATTAATTCCCCGGCAGTTGTTGAGAAATTAGATCGATAGAGGAAAAACTAGGGGTTTTACCCGAAGCTATTCTCAATCAACTCGGTTTCGGTTTCTGAGGTTGGTGCAAGATATGAGTTTTACGAAACTCGCGATCGCGCATAGTCATAATTTTTTAGCAGATACTGGCTCATAATCCCATATATAAACGTCAGCATCCAATAAAAGCTATTTCATTCAGACGAACGCAACAATATATTATTTCGATAAGAGTACTGAACCCGACGATCGCGAATAGACAATGAAAATTCTTGCTTTCTTTAAACAATGGCGCAAGCTGGGACAACTTCTTACTTTAGTATTACTATGTTTTACCCTCGCCGTAGGCTGCAATCGAGAGCAAAATTCTCTTCAGGTACAGACGACGAATAATAATCGCGATCGCATTAATATCGGAACGACACTACAACCGCGCACCCTCGATCCTGCTGACAGTTACGAACTCGCTGGGTTAATGGTTATTTATAATCTAGGCGATACGCTTTATACCTACCAAGTCGGTACTACTCATCTAGAACCCCAATTAGCAACCGCCATGCCCAAAATCAGCGAGGATGGTTTAACTTATACCATTCCTTTGCGACAAGGCGTAATTTTTCACGATGGAACTCCATTTAATGCCGAAGCGATGGTATTCTCTCTCAAACGCTTCATTGAAAATGGCGGCGAACCTTCGTTTTTATTAAAAGATACCGTTACACGAATAGAAGCGACGGGAGAATACGAGATTGCGATTAAAATCAAACAACCGTTTGCAGCTTTTACCTCATTACTTGCCTATCCTGGCGCTTGTGCCGTTTCTCCTCAAGCTTACGAAATTGGTGCGGGTAAATTTAATCCGATGAAATTTGTCGGCACGGGGCCTTATAAATTAGTTCAGTATAAAAGCGATTCATTACGTTTAGAAGCCTTCGATCGCTACTGGGGAGAAAAACCCAAAAATCAAGGAATCGACTTACAAATCTATGTCGGCAATCCGGCAAACTTATATAATGCCTTCCGCAGCGGGGCAGTGGATGTCGCCTATCAATCTTTCGTTCCTCAACAGATTAGAAAGTTGCAAGAAGGGGCAACGAGTGGAAGTTGGCAAGCGATCGAAACGCTGGGTAGTGCAGTTAATTTTATGGCATTAAATATCAACCTCGAACCGACTAAACAAAGAGTCATTCGAGAGGCAATTGCTTCTTTAATCGATCGCCCATTTTTGATCGATCGCGTTTTGCAAGGACAAGGCGAACCCGTATATAGTCTGATTCCTAAAACTTTTGATGTCTATAAACCCGTTTTTGACGAACTTTATGGCGATAACAATTTAGATAAAGTCAAGCAATTTCTTGCCGAGGCGGGATATTCGGCAGATAATCCAGTTACGGTAGAACTGTGGCATTCGTCAACTTCGGTGAATTTTAGTATTGTTACTGCTATTCTCAAAGCGATCGCCAAACGCGATTTAGATGGGGCTATCCAATTTGAACCCAATAGCATTGCCAGGACTGCTTTTTTTGGCTATGTCAGTCAAGGCATCTATCAAACCTCGTTTTCTAATTGGTATCCCGATTTTTTGGATGCCGATAACTTTGTCTATCCTTTACTCCACTGTGCCAAAGGTTCGGACGCTACAGGATGCGAAGAGGGCGGCTCTCAAAATCAGGGTTCGTCTTATTATAGCGATCGCGTCAATCAGTTAATCGAACAGCAGCGACAAGAACAAAATCCAGACAAACGAAAAGCTATTTTTGCTCAAATCCAGGAGATTATGGCACGCGATGTTCCTTATATTCCTCTGTGGCAAACAAAGGATTATGCGTTTGCTAAAAATGGCATTGCTGGGGTGACTATCAATCCCTCTCAGACGTTTCCTTTCTGGACGATCGCGCGAAATATGAGCGTCACAAAATGAGATTATAGATTTTATACAATCGATCTTTCGGGCTAGGATTGTATTTTCTCTAGTCCAGAAAGTAGCCATTCGCTATTGTAGGGTTTGAGATTTTCGGGCGAGTCTATATTAGAATATCGCTCTGGGTAGGATGCTGCTTTTACAACAATCCATGTACCCGTTTTTGGATCTCGATAAGTTGTAAAAGGATTTGGCTGTAAAGGGTTGTTAGATGCTTTAACCATGTACATCGGTTGTCGATTTTTAACTTGTTTTTATTGTAGTTCTTACAAAAACTCAAAATGCGATCGAGATATCTTAAAAGTTGCGATCGCGATCGCTAAGTTGTGCGATCGCGATCGCTTTTTCAAGATAAATTTTTTACCAATAACTACAACTCTCATACCAGGATTTAGTTTTTTTCATTTTTTTTATATAAATTGGCGATCGACAACAATCTATTTGGGGTTATTTAATGAGTATAGAGTCCGCATCAGATCTTGCTATTAAGCAAAGTCTGGAACAGTTTCTTATCGTACTTTCAGTCTCTTTAAGCGTTGCCACTGTTTCTCGTATTTTTAGCTGGTTTCGTCAAATTCCTTATACTTTACTGCTGGTTATAGTTGGACTTGCCTTAGCTTTTATTGATATTCGTTTGATTAATTTATCCCCAGAATTAATCCTCGAAATTTTTCTGCCTCCTTTATTATTTGAAGCAGCTTGGAATGTTCGCTGGCGAGATTTAAAAGCTAATTGGTTTCCCGTCACTCTTTTTGCTATATTTGGCGTATTTATTTCCGTGCTGGGAATCGCATTTGCACTCAATCAATTTACTGCTTTATCATTAATTACTGCTTTATTAATTGGAGCGAGTCTTGCCACGACAGACCCCGTTTCTGTGGTGGCTTTATTTAGAGAAGTAGGGGCAGAAAAACAACTTTCTACTTTAATGGAAGGAGAAAGTTTATTTAATGATGGTGTAGCGGTTGTTACTTTTGTTTTATTAGTAGAAATCGTACAAGGTGTAAAAGACGTTTCTTTGGCAACAACTTTAGCGCGTTTCTTCACTTTTGCAGGTATTGGTGTCGGTATGGGGTGTTTGGTTGGATTTGGTATTTCTTATCTGACTCAACGCCTCGATCAACCATTAGTAGAACAATCTCTAACCTTAGTTTCTGCTTATGGAGGTTATATCATTACCGAAGAATTAGGCGGTTCGGGCGTAATTGGCGTAGTCACAGTTGGACTAATTTTAGGCAACTTTGGTTCGCGAGTTGGTATGAATCCGCGCACGCGCTTGTTAGTTT
Source organism: Hydrococcus sp. Prado102 (assembly GCA_025454425.1). Taxonomy (GTDB): domain Bacteria; phylum Cyanobacteriota; class Cyanobacteriia; order Cyanobacteriales; family Microcystaceae; genus Hydrococcus. Next base: position 17,325 of record JALOOL010000053.1, read on the forward strand.
CCGAATTTTGGGAATTTTTAGCATTTTTTGTTAATTCAATTGTCTTTTTATTGATTGGCGATCGCATTAAAATTTCAAGTTTGAGCGATAATTTAGACTTGATTTTTATAGCGATCGCTGCTGTCATTGTTACGCGAGCAATTTCTATTTATGGATTGAGTTTTTTAAGCAATTGGATAGCTAAAACAAAGATTACCGTAGGCGAACAAACCGTTCTCTGGTGGTCGGGATTGAGGGGTTCGGTTTCGATCGCGCTTGCTTTAAGTGCCCCCGCTATTTTAATAGAAAAACAAGAAATCATTGAGACAGTTTTTGGCGTAGTTTTATTTACCTTGTTGTTTCAAGGATTAACGACCAAATGGCTGTTAGAAAAATTGAATTTAATTGGCGATCGTCCGCGTCAAGAATACTCAGAATTACTTGCCCGTCGAGCCGCCCTCCAAAGAGTTTTAGCATATCTTGCCAAACTCGACACTTCTACGGGGATCGATCCCAAATTGTATAGTCAAGAGAAAGAATTAATTAAAACTCAGCTTGAGACGGTAGAAACCAGCATTCAGAAACTACAGACAGAATACGCTCAATTGAGGGCGATCGATACAGAACAGTTACGAGAACAACTCTTAGAAATTGAAGCCGATACTTATGCCGAATATATTCGTTCTGGACGCTTAAATACGAATATTTCTCCATTACTTCAAGACATTTGGGAAAAGACCCAAGAAAAAATAGATAATTCTCAATAAGAAAACTCATCCTCTTCCTTTTCTTCTTCGGGTTGATTCATTTGGGCTAATGTTTGCCAACCAGCTTGCCATAGAGATCTATCTTTAAGCTGTTTGGCATTAATCCAAAAACGAACTTTTGGATCGCAAGAAGCGACCATTTCTGCAAAAACCCATTGACCTTGCTCTCGTCGGTTGACAACTTGAAAATGTCTCCAACCCCAAGTAGTTTGTTTGGCAGTCCACTTAGATCCTAATAGATGAGGAAACTTTTGTTTGTTTGGCATACGTCTTCAGCTACACGATAATATATACGATAAAATCCTGGGGTAAACCAATAAAATTACTTGGCGATTCTCGCTCGAACGTGGTTTAATTGGCTGTTAAAGTAATCGAAATATTATTCTTTAGATTGCTAAGCTCAAATCAATCGTCGTCTGGCTCGTAGTTTGTTAAAAAAATGATGTTCAATCGGAACTCGCGTCAAATTTTTAGCCTCAGAAGCATTCAAGCTTCTACAATCGCTACTTTAATAGTGCTAGCATCTTCTGGGGTAATCCCCGTTGCTGCCAAGCAGCCAGTCGCTGCCGCCGACGTACCTTCCTCTCCAGTCGCTCCTTCATCCGAAACCGAATATACACTGGGAGCAGGCGATCGCATTCGCGTCGATATATTCCAAGTACCGGAGTTTAGCGGAGAATTTATAGTCCTTGTCGATGGCACGATAAGCTTTCCCTTAGTAGGAAGTCTTAAAGTTGAAGGATTGACAATGCCTCAACTCGGTGCTTTGCTCGCCCAAAATTACACCGAATACCTCAAGCGTCCGGTAGTTACAGTAGGATTGCTCGCCCCGCGTCCGCTCAAAGTCGCCATTTCAGGAGAAGTAACCAGTCCGGGTTCCTATAACGTTCCTTTAGACGAAAAAGGACAATTTCCCTCCGTCACCGATCTTATCCAACAAGCAGGCGGCATTACCGCAACAGCAGACGTGAGCCAAGTTCAAATCCGGCGGTTTCTTCAAGGCAGGCAACAAGTCTTGAGTTTGAATATGATCGAATTACTCCAAGAAGGCAACCAGAGTCAAAATATCACGCTCAGAGACGGGGATACAATCATCATTCCTACTAAAGAGCAAATCGATCATAACGAAATTCGCCAACTCGCAGATGCTAACTTTGGCATCCAAGCAGATCGCGAACTCAACGTCGCCGTCGTAGGAGAAGTCTATCGTCCGGGTTCTTACAAAATCGCGCCAGAAAGAAGTAACAATGCAGCTAACAACCAAACTCGACTAGAGTTGCCGAGGTTAAGTAGAGCAATTCAACAAGCCGGAGGAGTAAAACCTTTAGCAAACATTCGCAACATAGAAGTTCGTCGTTTTACGCGCATGGGCACCCAACAAACCATTGATGTAGATTTATGGGCGCTGCTTCAGTCAGGCGACATCGATAGAGATATTATTTTGCAAGATGGAGATACTATCGTTATTCCCACCGCCGAGAAACTAGATCCTCAAGAATCCGAATCTCTGGCAGCCGCAAGCTTTTCGCCCGAAACCATTCGCGTTAACGTAGTCGGAGAAGTCAAAAAACCAGGAGTAGTAGAAGTTCCTCCCAATACCCCTCTAAATCAAGCTCTATTGGCAGCAGGCGGCTTCGACGACAGACGTGCTGATAAAGGTACGGTCGAGTTGATTCGCCTCAATCCCAACGGGACTGTTACCAAAAGAGAGGTTGAAATAGATTTTTCTCAAGGAATTGATGACGAGGGTAATCCAACGATGCGCAATAACGATGTCGTTGTCGTCAACCGTTCCGGCTTAGCTTCTACAACAGATACACTAGGAACTGTCTTAGCACCGCTAGGATCGCTTTTTGGAATTGTAAATCTTGTTAATATATTGGGATTTTAAATCTTGTATTTCTAGAAAATTGTTTTAAGATTTGAGCAAATGAGTCAGATAGATCGAATTGGTATTAAATTAGCAACAAGGTGAGGAGGAAGGAGGATGGAGGACAAAGCAACTACACAATTTACCGTACTCAGGAGTCAGGACAATGGAACTCCGTTATATACGCAACCCGCGATCCCGGCTCAAAGCTATCAAGAAGACGACGAAGAAATCAATCTTCGCCAGTTGTGGTCGATCGTCAAACATCGCAGCCGATTGATAGCCGCGATCGCCATTGGACTGACGGCTCTGGTTAGCGTTTGGACGTTTACAAAAACCCCATCATATGAAGGCAAGTTTCAACTTCTAGTCGGCAAACCGATCGAAGATAATCCTACTCTATCGGAAGATCAAATGTTGCTCCAAGGCATGGGAATGAGCAATGAGATAGATTATGAGACACAAATCGAGGTATTGCGCAGTCCTAGTATCCTACGACCCATTATCGAACAGATCCTCCAAAAATATCCCGACTTTGAATACGACGAGCTTTTTTCAGAAGAAAAATCGCCTTTAAAAATTAGCCAAGTCGATGAAACAAAAATTTTAGAGATTACTTATGAGGATGCCGATCGCGAAAAAATAGAATATATCCTCGGACTTCTCTCAGATGCTTACCTCAAATATTCGTTAGACGAGCGCAAAACAGAAGTCAATCAAGGTATCGATTTCGTTCAAGAACAGTTGCCTAGATTGCGCAAACAAGTGCAACTAAGAGAGAAACAACTGCAACAGTTCCGACAGCGATACAATCTTCTCGATCCAGAACAACAATCCGAACAACTCGCCGAACAACTCTCTGGGTTAGAAGAAAAGTATTTTGACACCCAAGTTCAACTCAACGAAACAAACGCGCTCTATAAAATTTTAGAACAACAAATCGGTTTGGATCCCGATCGGGCGATCGCGGCTAGCTACCTGAGCGAATCGCCTCGCTATCAAAATTTACTCAACCAACTCCAAGAAGTAGAACTCGAACTCGTTAAAGAGTCTTCGCGTTTTACCGATAATACTCCGGTTATTCAAACTATCAAAGAAAAACGAGATAGTCTGTTACCCCTACTTCAAGGAGAAGCCCAAAAAGTTTTGGGCAATCGATTGTCAGAAGTCGTCCAAAATACTCCTTCGCTGGCTTCTCCTAGCTCGCTGCGACTCGAACTCAATCAAATGTTCGTCAAAGCAGCTAACGAAGGTCAAATCCTGAAAATTCGGCGCATGGCGTTAGAGCAACAAATAGCCAGCTTAAAAAGCACGATCAGACAGATGCCGATCCTTGCCCGTCAGTATACCGAATTGCAGCGAGAACTGACCGTAGAAACCGAAAGCCTGAATCGCTTTTTGGAAGCGCAAGAAAAACTTCAAATCGATGGCGCTCAGCAAGTCGTTCCTTGGAAATTAATTGCTAGACCAGAATTGGAAGAAGATGCCGTTTCTCCCAAACCCGTCAGAAATATTGCACTGGGTTTAATCGCTGGCGTAGTTTTGGGACTTGGAGCCGCATTCTTAGCCGAACGACTCGATCCCGTTTTTCACTCGACCGAAGAACTCAAAGATGCTACCAAGCTTCCTTTCTTGGGCGCTATTCCCCTACAAAAAGACCTTCAGAGCATCGAGAAGGTTATGGAAATCAGTTTGCCCAAGTTACAAATTGGCAATAGTCGCGTTAACGTCGAATCTTTTGATGGGAATGGGAACGGTAAAGAAAATCAACGCAACGGTTACAAGACATCGGGTTTCTTAGAAGCATTCCGCTCGCTCAATACTAACATTCGACTGCTCGGTTCCGATTATGCCTTTAACTCGTTTGTCGTTAGTTCGGCAGAACCTGGAGACGGGAAATCGACAATTTCTAGTAATTTAGCTCAAGCCGCCGCAGCAATGGGACAGCGCGTTCTCATCGTTGATGCCGATTTGCGCAGACCGCAAGTGCATCACCGCCTCGGTATCGAAAACGGACAGGGGTTAAGCAATATCCTAGCGACTGGATTGGCGCTTGAAGAAGCGATTCAACCCGTACCGCAATGGGAAAACTTATCTGTGATAACGGCTGGGGATATTCCTCCCGATCCTACCCGCTTGTTGGCTTCCAAGCGAATGCAACAAGTAATGGAAGAGTTAAAACAAAAAGGCTGGTTCGATCTGATTATTTACGATACGCCACCCGTTTTAGGATTTGCTGACGGTCGCATTCTAGCAGCAGCTACCAACGGTATTGTTTTGGTGGCGAGATTGAGTAAAACCGACCGTTCGGCTCTCAAAAACTGTATCGATCAGTTGAAGCTAGCTCAGGTTCCGATTCTCGGTATGGTTGCCAACGGTGTCACTCGTAGCGGTTCGGGTTCGTATTACTATAGTTACTACTACAGCCATTACTATAGTTTTTAATCTCGCAGTCAATTGTGAAATCCATCAGGACTTTCTTACTGTTTGTCATTGAAAGTACTTACGTCAACAGCGAACATTAACAATCAAAGACACTAAGTGGCTACAGGCCTACGACTATGGTTGCAGTTCCATGGTAAAAGTTCAAAATCGCGATAAAGTGCAAGATTGCCGTGTTTTAAATGCCTTCGATAACATTGCTATGTAACCACTTCATCACGGGCAATTACCGTTTGTTTGTTCTATATATTCAGATATGTACGTCTGGAATAAAGCTACTCTGACGGCAGACCATTCGGTTAGCGCCCAAAGACTCACCTACTGGCCGCAGGAACACGATTCGTCACTGAAGTTGCAAGATGGTGTTCGAAGACTTTCTGGCTTGATCCGAAAAAATCAGTCACTACTTGTTTCTGAAATTCATACTAGTGGAAATGATGTAGACAATTTTAAGGTGCTTGATGCTGCGAAATTTGATCGTTCTCTTGAAGAAAAAGAGTCACGAAGTGATAGACCAGGGCCAACAAATTCCACTCGAAGCTCCGGCGACG
>JALOOL010000329.1 GCA_025454425.1 Hydrococcus sp. Prado102
TTCAAAATTGTTAAAATCGACAGAAAAACCTAATTGCTGGTAAATATTGCTGCTTAAATTGGGAATAATTGGCGATAGTAAATAAGCGCTCAGTCTAACAGATTCTAGTACGGAATATAAAACCCGTTCGACTTCTGCTTGTTTGCCTTCTTTAAATAAACTCCAAGGAGCGCTGTCATCGATGTATTTATTACTACAGCGAATTAGCGTAAAAACTGCCTCGCACGCGCTACCGAAACTGAGTTGTTCGTATGCTTGTGCGACGCGATCGCCTAATTCTAACCCAAAACTTTTGAGAGGATTATCTTGAGAAATATCTGCGGCGCTCAGTTGTGGCCCGACACCGTTGCAGTATTTCTTAACCATACCCAAAGTTCGATTGAGTAAGTTGCCTAAATCGTTAGCCAAATCCGCATTGAGAATGTTTATAAATCGCGTTTCATTAAAATCACCATCCCGTCCAAATTCAATTTCTTTGAGAAAGTAGTATCTTACTGCGTCCGCCCCATAACGCTCGACTAAAGCGAAGGGATCTAGAGTATTTCCCAAGCTTTTGCCCATTTTTTGCCCGTCTTTGGTCAGAAAGCCGTGTCCGAAGACTCGCCCTGGCAGTGGCAATTCCGCAGAAAGCAGCATAGCCGGCCAATAAACGGCATGAAAGCGTAAAATATCTTTACCGATTAAATGAAGCGCGATCGGCCACCATTGAGATAAAGCCTTCTCTAAGGTAGGTTCTTGCTCCGGTTCTAGTAAAGCGGTAACGTAACCCAAAAGTGCGTCAAACCAAACATAGATAGTATGCTTGGGATCGCTCGGTAGTGGAAATCCCCAATCTAGATTGATTCGAGAAATGGAGAAGTCTTGCAGTCCTTGCTTGACGAAGTTGAGAACTTCGTTGCGACGGCTTTCGGGTTGAATAAAATCGGGTCTTTCTTTATATAGTGTTTCTAAAGCGTCTTGATATTTCGACAGTCGAAAGAAATAATTTTGTTCGTCCCTCCATTCTGCTTTTAAGTTTGTGTGTATCGAGCAATACCCTCCTTCTAATAGTTCCCGTTTTTCTTTGAATTCTTCACACGCTACGCAATACCATCCCTGTTGTTGTGCTAAGTAGATATCTCCCTTATCCCATACGCGCCCAAAAAATTCTTTGACGATGGCATGATGGCGTTCGGCACTAGTACGGCTAAAGCGATCGTAGCGAATGTTTAGTTTGTGCCAAAGCGAGTCAAAATGAGGAACGATGCGATCGCAGAAGCTTTGCGGATCTAATCCTTGCTCTTGGGCTTTACGCTCGATTTTTTGTCCGTGTTCGTCGGTTCCGGTGATAAACAGTACCGAATAGCCTTGCAATCGCTTCCAACGCGCGATCGCGTCTGCTGCGATCGTCGGGTAAGCACTCCCCATATGGGGCAGGTCGTTTACGTAATATAGCGGAGTGGTTAATGCAAATCGATCGGGATTTGTTATATATTGAATCATGTAGCCTTATACATATAAGCCGATAAGCGCCTAAGCTTCAAACTAGCTGGCGCAACAATCCAACAATCTATTCTAGTCTTTAGTTTATCTATTTATCTCTGTCTTAATCTAGTTTCCGTACTGGTATCTATAAAAACATTGTTAAGGTGTTGGATTTCCGCAAAAATACTGAGAACAGATGTATCAATAGATAGAGAAAAACAACGAATTATATTAATACAATAATAAGTTAATTCTTAAGTAAAGTAATGTTAAATTTGCTCCATCTATGTTAGCTAATGCTCCGCTATCGGTGTCTCAATTGATGTTGGGAGCGATGGGAATGCGGATGTTTGTCAACCACGAAGACCGGATTCCGACTGAAGCGGGTGCCGCGATCGTAGTAAGCAATCATCGCAGTTTCATGGACGCTTCAATTTTAATTCAAGCTTTAAACAGACCAATTCGCGTTGCTTGCCATCATTACATGGGTCAAACGCCTATTTTGAGAGAATTGGTTCATTTGTTGGGATGTTTTCCTTTAGAAGAACCCAGCAAACGAGGAAAGCATTTTTTAGAACAAGCTACTCAAATGCTGGAAACTCAACAATGGGTAGGGATTTTTCCCGAAGGAACTCAGCCAATGGTACAGTTGACCCAACCAAAGGAGATGGCAAAGTTTCATCGTGGATTCGCGCATTTAGCTTTTAGGAACGCAATTCCCAATTTAGCAGTTTTACCAGTGGCGATCGCCTCAGAAGAAGAAATTATTGCTTCGACTTTTCCTGTAAAATTATTGCGTCTATTCGATCCCTCCGAACCGCTTTTTAATAGCGCTAGCGGACATCCGATGGTAGTTTATCGTCATGTTAACGTATTAATTGGTCGTCCTTATTGGATTAGCGATCGCCACCGCCAACAGTATTGGGAAGGTAATGCCAAACAAGTTGTTAATGACCTATCCAATTATTGTCAGCAAGAGATCGAACAATTATTAAAAAACTGAATGTAGTTAGATGCCAGAAATCAAAAGTCGTTTGAGTTTCATTCTCCCAACCCCACTCAAACCAGAATTGCCTTTATTCATCTTTTTACCTGGAATGGACGGTACGGGGTTATTGTATCAGAGGCAAGCCGACAGATTAGCCAAGTTCTTCGATATTCGCTGTCTGGCAATTCCCTCAGACGACTTGAGCAATTGGGATACACTGGCAAAAGAAGCAGTTAAACTCATCAAAATAGAAGTCGAAAGTCGCGCTGGGAGGACTATACGTCCTGCGCGGCGGAGTTCGAAAGTCGAAAGTAAATATTCTTCCTTGTCTTCCGAAGGATGTTCCCCCGTCTATCTTTGTGGCGAATCTTTCGGGGGATGTCTGGCGCTGAAATTGGTATTAGAAGAACCTTCGCTGTTTGAGAGATTGATTCTAATCAATCCTTCTTCTTCGTTCAATCAACGACCGCTATTGGGTCTGGGAATACAGGTGACTCAATGGATGCCATCATTCCTACATCCAGCTTCTGCGATGGGTTTATTGCCTTTTCTAGCGGCTTTAGAGAGAATATCTGCTGGCGATCGCATGGCTTTGTTCGATGCGATGAATTCTGTTCCTCCGCGCGTAGTTTCTTGGCGATTAAATTTGTTAAAAGATTTTTCAGTGGCGCAGGAAGATTTACGGCGTATTACTCAACCAACTTTAATTCTTGCTGGTCAAAACGATCGCCTACTACCGTCGATAGAAGAAGCAAAACGATTGGTAAGTTATATTCCCAATGCTAAAACAGTAGTTCTTCCTCATGGCGGTCATGCGTGCTTGTTAGAAAGCGATGTTTTTCTTGACGAGATTATGCAAGCAAAAAATTTTTTAGTTCCTAATGTTTTGTCGGATGTCGATCGCGCTGCGGTTTAATCATGGATTGTTAAGCATTTTTTCTAACTGTTTTCGTTGTTTTGTCTCATAAAATAAATGGAAAAGACTGTTTTTGAACAATCAATTCAGATCGATGCTAGTGCGACAATTGTCGAACGTTGCGTAACCGAACTCGAATTAATGCACCGTTGGTTGAATCCTGCTTTGCGTTGCGAACCCGTTGGCGAATGGAGTACAAAAATAGGCAGTCGCAGTCGATTTATTATCAAAATTCCTGTCATCGAACCGACTTTGAAAAGTGTAGTTGTAGAGAGAGAACCAGGATTAGTTGTTTGGGACTTTGAGGGATTTTTTAAAGGACGCGATCGCTGGGAATGTCAACCCAATCCACAAGGAACAAAATTAATTAATTGCTTTCAATTTCAAATTCCTAACGCGATCGTTAGTTGGGGATTTAATCAATTTGCTGCTAATTGGACAAAAAATGATATGAAAGCTCAATTAAAGCGACTCAAACGAGTAGCTGAAGAAGTTTATAAAGTTGAGTGTAGCAACTAAAAGGATTTTGGATTTTAGATTTTGGATTTGAGAATTTAAGACTCTTTTAAAAGCTCTATTGCAAGAGTGCCTTTTCCCTTTCCCCTTTCCCCTATTCCCTATCGCTTAAACTTTTCTTGTTAATTTCTAGGCAATAATAATGTTTCTTCTATTTTGCTTTTTACATCTGCACTAACTTGACAATCGCTGTGCAGGCATTCAATAAGAAATAAATTAGCATTGTAATAAGTTTGCCATAATTTTTGTTGTTCTATGCTTAGATTCCAATCGTGTCCGATTTGACGATACTCGATTAGTAGAAAACGAAACTGTTCGAGCCAATCTGAACCTTGAAGTTGCCACCAATTTTGAATATTTTCTTTGCTTTGTGTCGGCTCTGGCAATTTTAATTTGAGGGATTCTATTGCTTGTTTAAAATCATCTTTAAGTTGAAACTTACTCTCCAAATCTAAACTAAAACAAAGATTAATAAATTTTTTGAGATCGGGATTTTGAACTAAATGTAAACTGTCAGTAAAAGCACGAGCTAGTGTCGTATCTAGATTGAGTTCGATTGGACTAGTTTTGCGATTGACTAAATTGACATCGAGCGAGACAGCTAGATTCATATCTCGATTTTGAAGTAGCGTAAAATAAAAAGCGCGAACCGCCGATCGCAAATAAGGTAATTCTATTGTATTAACTTTCTGAGCGATGATATTTAACAATTCTTGAAGTTGGCGATCGCGCTTACCAAAATCATCGATATTTTCCTTCATTTTCTCAAGCAGAAAGTCAGCTTGAGGTAACAAGCTAACTGTTAGCGATATCACCTCTCTCCAACGATTATCTAATACATGACTGGCTAGCTTTTGTAATTCTATCTCCAAAGATTGAGCGTCGGGACTAGCAACTATTTTTCTAGCTGTTAAGTATTCTTGAAAAGTTAGATGCGAAAAAGAATAAATATCTCTGGCTCTTTCTACTAACAATCCGTGCTGTAATTCCATAGCTTTTAAGACAGCTTCGCTATCTAACCAAAGCGTTTCTGGATCGGTCGTGCTATTGGGTAGATGACGCAAATAGTCCTCGATTATCAGAAGAATTTCGCTGGTTTCAAAAAAGTAATTTTCTCCTTCAAAAGTTGTCGCGGCAATTTGACAGAGAAGTTTAATTTTATCGGGTAACGAGAGATGTTGATAAATGCGATCGCGATGAATTCCTCTCGCTCTATCCCAACGCTGTAGTAAAATATCTAAGGCAGCTTGATAAAGTTTTGCTCGCTTGGTTGGAAAACTCGAACGCTCTTGAAAAACAGAACAAATAAGATTGAGTAAAATTGGTGTAATTCCTAACTCTCTAATCGGTTGATTCTCTGGACGTTTTAATTGTTCGAGAAATTGTTCGGCTTTGAGTACTCCTTCGGCTTCATTTCCAACTGTTGCCACAAACCATTTTTTAGTAAAAACTTCTATTTGTTCGAGTTGAAAATCAGCAATTTCAACATAACTAAATCCAGGAAAATGATAGTTAGCCGCCGCAGTTCGACAAGTAATAATAATATGATTTTTATAGTATTCTTGAGAGAAAAGATCGATTTGTCTGACAATTGCCTCGCTATCTTGTTGAGAAATTTCATCCAAACCATCTAGTAATAATAAAATTTTTCCTTCTTGTAAAAGAACGATAGCTTGATGGCGAGATAACCCACAAGCTTGACATTGACGAACGATATAGTTAAGAAAACTAAAATCTTCTCCTTCGGAAGTCTCAACCGTCAAAATTCTTAACTGAATAAAAAAAGGAACCAACTCCCGTTTGTATTTTCCCTGATTGCATTGCAAGGCTACGTATTGCAAAAAAGTCGTCTTGCCAGAACCGGGTTTGCCCAGTATCATGAGCTTGTTGTGCTTGGCAACTAGCTCCATTCCTGGAACCGTAGAACTTTCAATTTGTGTAAAATCTAACCGCGCTACCTCTGTGTGAACGTTTTGCAAATCGGAAATTTCTAACCAACGCTGACTGCTAGGGTGTGGTAGAAGATTGACTAAAGTATAGATTTGACTGAGTAGGGGTTGGGTCAGGTCAAAAGACGACTGTAAAGTATTACATTGAGATTGCAAACGATCGCGATTGCGCGATCGCATTCTTTGTACCCATTCTTCAATCCCTAAATTTTCCTCAATTTCTTGGTTTTGGCGATCGGGAAGTTGCTCTTTGGGGAGATCGGCAATTTCCGTCCAATCTAAATCTAGTTTAAAACAAATTTCTTTAAAAATATGACGCTCGATCGGTCTACCCGTAAAAAACTTCCAAATAGACTGACGACTCGATAAACCGACTTCTGAAGCCAATGATTCTTGCGTCCATCCTTGACTCTCAAAGGCGAGTTTAGCTTTTACGATTCCTGTATTTGACGATCTTAGCGAGCGTTTAGCCATTTTTATATCTATTTATCCATAAACGTCAAAAGAGGTTTTTAAAATTTAAGCGCACTTTTAAAGGAATTGCTGAATTTATACCATCTCACAATTATTGATTGTCTGTCGATCTTTACTTTGAGTCAATCAAAATCAAGGGTCGGTACGAAATATTTCTTGCGAACGCTTAATACTTAACCAAAAGATGTAAAACAGAACTTTGACATATAGGTCTGATGTTTATCTATCGCCAGATAGATAAAGAATGAGGCATAAAAAGCGACAAGTGTATTAGAAATACTGTTATATTTTCTTGACGCTTTTTGAGGAAAAAATGTGGCTCTAAATTAATTTTTGTGCAATTAAATTGCATATCAAATCAATAATAATTAAGTCTAAAACATCCTAAAAATATTTTTTTTCTGCGCTTTCTCTCCAAATAAACTAGAAAATTAGAAAGATA
>JALOOL010000330.1 GCA_025454425.1 Hydrococcus sp. Prado102
TGGGCAAAAGTCTTAAGAATTGACGCTTAAGAATGAAAGGATTTTGGATGAAAGGATTTTGGATTGAGGAATTTTATATTTATGCCCATAGGTCTATTGTTTAACTTATCGTCGGTGCGATCGCGCTAAGCACAAATGATGCGTTGATAGTTCAAAATTCAAAAAGTCAAGTGCAATCTTTTTGAACTTTGCACTTTGAACTTTGAACTATTTAGCTTGTATCCCATAACTAAAGTTCATTCTAATTACGAATTATTTTGGTCATTTGCCGAGTTGCTCGTACAATTAGTAACGCGATCGCCCTTGGCGGCATCGTCGGGAGCGTTCTGCTACAATTATTTCTAAATTGGGTCGTCCCGTCAAAAAAAGACGCAATCTTGCCCAAATCTCATAAATACGGTCTGCGATCGCACCGACGATGGGTAATTTGGTAAATGCGTAAACCCATCCCATCCCTAGTACTTCGTAGATGCGACGGAAAACCTCAACATCTTTAACAATCGTCCCGTCTGGCAAAACAGCATGAATGCGACCCATTGCCGTTTCATAGTCTATCCCACCATGCTCGTCGGGAAAATAATTCTCTTCAGCAATATCTACAAACGCAACCAATCCTCGACCCGCATCCCGTTTTTGCAAAAAGCGAACTTCTCGCAAACATAACGGACATTCGCCATCATACAACAGTTTTATTCGCCAAGAAGCTCGATCGGTCTGAGTTTTAGATTTGATTATCGGAAAATTCATTTATTTTTTTCTAACTGCGACAAACGGAGAATCTTCTGCATATTCAGGAAATAAGTTCTCCACAAAAAAATCTACCGTACTCTGAGACAGCCATCCTTTTAAAACGGCATTAGCGCCCAAACGAATCCACAATCTTTCCTGACTTTGTTCTGAAACAATTTGATGGATTTGTGCTTCATCCAAAAGAGCCGCTTCTTTTAGATAATAACCGAGCGGTTTTTTATTGGGTTGATTGACTAACATCGCCCATTTAGAGGCAAAAAAGTCAGCAGTTTCCTTTTTAAGCCAACCTTTGGCAGCGAGGATCTCTCCAATGGTTCCTACCCGTCCAGTTGCTTGTTCTTTTAAAGCTTCTTCTAATTGAAAAGCAGAAACGAGATAGGCTTGTTGTAGAACTTCTCCTAATGGTTGTCTGAACCACTTTTTTTCTGATGACTTCATTGTCTTAACTCCTGCAAAGATCGAACTGCTCTCTTTAGTATTCCCCACTACTGTTTTTTTTTATCATCCCAGTGGAAATAAAATGAAGGCTTTCGGGTTAACTCTATTTTAAAAAACATTTTTTATGAAGAAAGTTTGCGATCGAGATCTTCTACTTCTTGGAAAGACAGCTTGACTTCGACAGATTTTACAGAATCTTCAATACTAGAAAGTTTACTGGCTCCGGGAATAGGAACAATACAAGGAGATTTTGCTCTCAACCAACTCAAAACAATTTGATACACCGACACGCCTTTTTCTCGTGCAAGCTGGGCAATAATTGGAATGTCTTGCAAGCGACTAGCGCGACTGCTTCCTCCCATAGGACTCCAAGGAAGAAAGGTTAACCCCTCTTGTTCGCAATACTCTAATACCCCATCAAATTCGGGTTGGCGATGCCAAGGATTATATTGATTTTGAACCGAGACAATTTCTACTGTTTCTCTTGCTTGTTTGATTTGCTCGACCGAAAAATTGGAAACCCCAACATAACGAATTAAACCTTGTTCGACAGCTTCTTTAGCTGGAGTTAGCGATTGTGCGATCGCATAGTTAGGATCGGGTGAATGATATTGCCAAAGATCGATAGGTTTTTGAGTGCCAAAAGCTTCAAAACTTTGACGAATGGTTTCGCGCAGATGGTTGGGTTCTCCGTTACGAGTCCAACTACCATTAGGTCGCATTAAGCCGCCTTTGGTAGCGATAACAACCTGACTGGTATCCTTATGATATTGTTGAAGTGCCGTCGCGATAAGTCGCTCGTTGTGGTGTTTGTCGGATTCGTCTTGGCAGTAAGAATCAGCCGTATCAATTAGAGTAACTCCTAAGTCGAGTGCCTTATGAATGACTTCGATAGACTGCGATTGGGGCGGACGACCTTTTAAAGACATTGGCATTCCACCTAACCCGATGGCGCTAATTGTTGTGTCGGTCTTGCCAAGAAACTTGGTTTCCATAAGTCAGCTTTATGTTTTTTTGGTTACTTTATCGATCGTTTAGCGAAAAATCTTCTATCTAGAGATTAGTGCTGAGAGTTAATCTTAGGCGCGATCGCTTTTAAATGTTATTTTGGATTTGGATAAAACAAACATAGCGAATTTCGCTTACTCTTCGCTGGCTGCTTCATCTAAATGTTCGGCGACCGAGTGATAAAGATCGATTATGTGATGGTCGCAAAGATGATAATATACTTTTCGCCCTACTTTGTGATATCCCACGATTCTTATAGCACGTAGAGTTCGCAATTGGTGCGAAACCGCTGACTCGCTCATGTTCAAAATAGCTGCCAAATCGCAAACACAAAGTTCCTGTTGTGCTAACAGAGAAAGAATGCGCAAACGGTTAGTATCTCCGAGTAAACTAAAAAACTCTGCCATCCGTTGCGCTTTTTCTGTATCGAGAATTGAGTTTTGAAGATCGGCAATAGTTTTGATTTCGATTGGATGAGGCTTGTTACAGATAGGAGTGGTAGGAAGATCTTGTTCTGAAAGTCGCACTGACATCGAATAAATCTATTTGTAAACGATTAAAAAAGTAGAATTCAGAGAAACTCTTCAAAAACTAGTCCCTAATTCTACGAATTTGTCTCTGAATCTACACTCAAACTAGACTATTAATTGCAAGTACAGCCCTTATGACCGCAGCCTTGTGCGCCGACGTGACCGTTAGCACAAGCTTCGCAGCAGTAATACTTACTATTTTTTTCGATCGCATCTTCTAACGTAACGATGCACAAACAAGTCTCGCAAGCACATTTCATAGAAGTTACTGTTGTCATAGCTATCTCCTTGTAAGTAACTAATGCTATGTAAATAGCATAACATATGAACATATATTCATAGATAAAATAACAAATTTTCGTTTAAGACTTGCAAGAAACCGTTAATTTTGCTAACTTAGATAAGGCTTAAAAAGTTGCCGGGATAGCTCAGTTGGTAGAGCAGAGGACTGAAAATCCTCGTGTCGGCGGTTCAATTCCGCCTCCTGGCATTTAAGGAGATCGAGCAAAAGCGCGAAATCGCAAGGCTTTTAAGGTATTCTGGAGGAGTCAAAAACTTCTATTGTCTAAAATTTTTAGACATTTTTAGATAGGTTTGGGCTAAAAATTGGTGTAAAGTTGGTGTAAATGGTGTAGAGTAGAGGAGTAATTACACCATTTACGGCTATGTACTCTAAGACTCCTACAGGAAAAGCATCTAAGGGATCTGTCGTAATTATTAGCTCCAACGAACGTTTGCAGTTACGATTTGGCTACGGTGGCAAGCGTCATTACATCTCTACGGGCTTGGCTGATACGCTCAATAATCGCAAACTCGCAGAATTGAAAGCATCCGAGATAGAGAAGGATATTCTCTACGAACGGTTTGACGAAACTCTACAGAAATACAAACCGAAAACCAGTCTCAGTACCGTTACACCAATTACACCAATTCAAAAATCTAAACCAAAATTAGATGAACTCTGGAATAAATACAGCGAATTTAAGAAGCCTCAAGTCAGTCCGAGTACCTACGTTAAAGACTTTACGAAGCATCGCAATCACATCGCTAAATTCCCAACGCGATCGCTCAATGAAGCATCTATTATTCGAGATTGGCTATTAAATAATTTAACCCCTGACGCAGCTAAACGCTGTTTGACACAGATTAAGGCTTGCTGTAACTGGGCAATGGAGGAGGGATTAATTGATACCAATCCCTTTGCTTTGATGAAAATTAAGCAACCAAAAGGCGTATCGGAAGAGCAAGACATCAAACCATTCACCAAGGAAGAAAGAGATTTAATTATTCGTACCTTTGAAGGCGATCGCTACTACTCGCACTATACGTCCTATGTGCGGTTTCTGTTTTTTACTGGATGTAGACCATCGGAGGCAGTTGCTCTAAAATGGCAGCAAGTCACTAACAACGTCATCCAGTTTCGAGAATCCGTTGTTGTTTCTGAAGATGGTTTAGTACTCAAAGAAGGACTGAAGACCCAGAGAAAGCGCGATTTTCCGATTACTTCAGAAGTACAGACAATTTTAGACGAGATTCGCCCAGAAACAGTTAATCCTGAATCGCTAATATTTACCAGTCCAAAAGGAAAATTTATCGATCATCACAACTTTTCTAGTCGGGCGTGGAAGTCGATTTTAGCTAAATGCGGCATTCCTTACCGCAAGAGTTACCAGACCCGACACACCTTTATAAGCTTGTGTGTAGAGGCACATATCAACAGTACCGCGATCGGGAGATGGACTGGGACATCTGCCAAGATGATTGATAACCATTATGGGGCTACTAACTTTACTAATCTCAGACCGCCAGATCTTTCGTAAATAAACCTTTTTTGAGACAAAAAGTAAATTGCTTGTTGTTTTAGGACTTTTTGGAAACTAATTCCATAAGCTAGCCATATCTAGACTGATGAGATGATAAGCATCCTAGAGAATTTTGGACTTATTGGACATTTTGGACTTAAGGTAATTTTGTTTCATTGTCGATCGTGGCGAACTTTGAAACAATCAGGGTGTTGTCCATTTAGTCCATTAAGTCCTTTTTAGCCTGAAATGTTTTAACGAGCGCTACTCCATCTCTGGACTAATTGTTGGACTCGGTTTCCAAACATTGAGCCTTGAATTCTAAAGAGCGATCGCTACCGCGCGTCTTCCCTTTTCCCATTTCTTGTAATTCTACGAACCAGATGCGTATCGTTTCTGGCTTTGGACGCGACTGCCCATTGTAGCCTTGTTGAACATGGCTAACTTTGATCCAACCATTCTTTTTCGATAAATTAATTACCTTTGCTAAATGGGGAGCTAGAGCATCGGAATGAGAAAACAGGATATGCAGTGCTTTAACCTGCTGAGTATAAAACTTAGTCAGTTTCACCGCTTCTGCGATTCTTGCTTTGAGGATAATTGGTGATGGTTGCCTCCCTGCCATTAATTCATGAATGACGTGCAAATTGACAGCGAGTTTTCCAATCCGTCCCTCAACTTTGCCCCAAACTGCTCTCATCCCTTGAGATGGGTCGAGGACGCGGCGTTGTTCTAATTGATTGTAAATTTGACAAAAATATTCAAACCCTTCTAGTTCTAATCGATATGTCGTTGGGGGCAGAGCATCTACTTTCTCATATAACTCGGTGAGGAGTGGTGTAATACTAAAGCTGCCACTATCTTGTGTCATCACTGATGCTGCTAGCGGTTGAATGACAAAAATAAACCTTGCCCATTTACCATTCGCGTCCAAGCAATCTTTCATAAAGGATTGCAATACGTCAGGCTGAATTCCACCTAATACTCCGAGCAACAAGCCTTGTAAATCGGCTCTCAACCCGTCAGCCCTCAGCACCGTGCCACCTAACCCATCGTAGTAACTGAGTAGATCTTCTTCATCCGAACCGCGACCGTTTCGATAGAGATTATCGGATTTGAGGATTCCAGCTAGTTCGTCCTGAACGTACAAAATACCTTGCTGCGGATAGGCTTGTACTTGGTAGATGAGTCCTTCACCGTTGGTTTTAGTAACAAAATAAACCTTCTGACGTGGTTTTTTCGGCTTGCCTTCTGGAAACATATCTTTACGCTCGTCTCCTTTGAGGCTGTCGTAGCGTTCCAACGAACGCTCATACTCAAGCATAGCGGCTTGATACTCTTCTCTTGCCTTAGCCTGAAGTAATCCAAGGGGTTTGTAAACGATCGCTTTAAAAGGTGGACTCTTCTTTTGACTCGAATCGGCAACGACCGCACCATATAAATTAGGGGTGACTTCAAACTCCCAATCTTGGTTGAGAATAACCATCGTTCCGACTTTGTGGAGAGTGGAAACCACTGTTAGTAGGATGGTTAAATAAACTTCGGGTTTGAGATTAAGCCATCCGGCTAACTGACAAAGTGGAGTAGCTAATGAAGCAGGAAAGATTGAGCGAATATCTATAGATGCTTCGGTTGCCTCAAGCAGGCTATCGACTTGGGCTGCCGTATCGCTGCGCGTTTCTTGATGTTCGGCTTCTCTAGCTAAAATCTCTGCTAAATGCTCGATTTCCCGTATATGGCAGCCACTTGTACGCGATAATTCAATGAAAGCCTCTTTACGCTTCGATTGCTCTAGATCAGTAGCTAAAATTTTAAAGATGCGATCGCGTAGAGAAACTGAATTGGGCTGTGAGTGAGTGTTTCTTGACCCACTACCATTGTGTATCGATTTTAATTCCAATTGTTGTGGCTTTTGGGTGCGGAGTTGCCGCCACTTCCAAGCTTTGATGCAGTGCTCAATCGCATCGGGAGATAAACTGGTCGTTGTTGCTCGTCCTCCATTAGAAGATTTCCAGATGGACTCAATCTCGCCCTGTTCGAGAGGAGGGGTACAATTCTGACAGAATTGCTCGAATAGTTGTCGAGGGTCGCCTTCATAAGGGACTTGCGGGTTAATAAGTTACCAGCTAGACTGAGCAAGCAACTTGTTACTTCCTTTGTGAGCTATGCTAACTGAACTAATAAAATCAAGTTT
>JALOOL010000331.1 GCA_025454425.1 Hydrococcus sp. Prado102
CTTGCATGAATTCCTTCGATATTAAACGATGCGAGTGCTGCCCTTCCTTTACCATCTTTAGTAGGTTTTGGCCCATAAATTCTTAAGTTTGGAATTGCCTTTAATTTCTCGAATAAATAAGCCGTTAATTCCTCTTCGTAAGTATGGATATTATCTAGCCCAATTTCGCTTAAATAATCGACGGCTGCACCCAATGCGATCGCTTCTCCAATTGCAGGAGTTCCTGCTTCAAATTTATGTGGCAATTCTCCACAAGTAAAATGGTCGAAATATACCTCAGAAATCATCTCGCCGCCGCCAAAAAAGGGAGGCATTTCTTCTAGTAATTCTTTCTTGCCGTACAAGAAACCGATTCCTGTCGGAGCTAACATTTTATGACCGCTAGCAACTAACCAATCGCATCCCATTGCTTGTACGTCAATAGTCATATGAGGGACGCTTTGGCAAGCATCAATTAATATTTTTGCGCCGTATTGATGCGCGATCGCAATAATTTCTTCTACTGGATTAATACAGCCTAACGTATTAGAAACGTGAACGACTGAAACTATCTTTGTTTTCTGTGAAATTAAAGATTTAAACTGTTCTAAATCTAATTCTTCTCTTTCGGTGAGTCCTACATATTTGATAACAGCACCCGTTTTTTGAGCGATAATTTGCCAAGGAACAATATTACTGTGATGTTCCATGACCGAGAGAATGATTTCATCTCCTGCTTTAAGATGATTCAATCCCCAACTATAAGCAACGATATTAATCGCTTCGGTTGCATTGCGAGTAAAAACTATTTCTTGACGCGAAGCAGCATTAATAAATTTAGCAACTTTATCCCTTGCACCTTCATAGGCTTCTGTTGCTCTTACACTTAAACTATGAGCGCCTCTATGTACGTTAGCATTATCTCTTTCGTAATAATTACGTAACGTATTGAGAACCGCTAGCGGTTTTTGAGAAGTAGCGGCGCTATCAAAATAAATTAAGGGTTTTTCGTCAACTTCCTGATGCAAAATCGGGAAATCAGAACGAACTTTAGCAGCGAGAGTTTTTTCTTGAGTAAAAGTCATACCATTTTGGATTTTGGATTTTGGATTTTGGATTGAGAAACCCTTTCTACGATTGAATTCTGTAAATTCATCCGTCGCATTCTTTTTTCAAATTGGTATCATTTTTCATTCTTCGTAAATCATTGATTATTAATAGCAGCCTCTCTTTTTCTCCTCTCCGTGTCTGTGCGCCTTTGTAGTAGAAAAAACAAAAACCTTTTTCAAAACTCAAAATAAGATTGCTACAACCAACATTAATCTATTGTTCTACAAGCAACACATTGAGTAAGCCTTTGACGCAAAGATTCAAGCGGAATGCGTTGTATAATTTCAGCCGCAAACGCATCAACTAGTAAATAACGCGCATCGACTTCATTTAATCCGCGACTGCGCAGATAGAAGACTTCATCCGCTTCTAACTGACTCACTGTTGCGCCGTGAGAACATTTAACATTATCTGCTGTAATTTGTAACTCTGGCTTAGTATTAACTCTAGCTTTGGGAGACAAGAGCAAGTTACGATTTAACTGAGCGGCATTGGTTAATTGCGCTGGCTTTGGAACAAAGACTTTTCCATTAAAAACAGCATGGGCATTACCGTCAATAATACACTTATGTAACTGATCGGTCGTGCCATAGGGTTTGGTCAGGAAAATGGCGCTGTGAGTATCTGCTAGCTGTTCTCCAGTAATAGAAATCAATCCATTCAGGTTCGTTGTCGTTTGTTCGCCTTTCTGGAATACTTCGAGATTGTGGCGATATAGTTTCCCACCCAAACTAATCTCGTTACAAGTATAGCGGCTGTCTTTACCTTGCGCGATCGCGGTTTTCGCGATGTGAAAGCCGTCTCCCGACTCGCGGTTTTTGCGAGTATGATTAACTTGGGCATTTTCATTGACCCAAATCTCGGTCACTGTATTAGTCAAATAAGGACGCTTTTGGGGAATATCCGAGCAATTTTGAGTAATAGCACCGTAGTACTCGACGAATTGCAAGCTAGAATTCGTTTCCGCGACTACTAAAACGCGCGGTTGAGCAAAGCTGGGGAAATCAGACGCTACTGTTATGAAAAGTAGATGAATTGGCGTTTCTACAACAACGTTAGGATTTGCCCAAATAACCGCTACATCGGTTAATCCCGCTGTATTCAGCGCCGTAAATACTTCGCTTGCACCTTCTTGCTGGGCTAAATACTTGACAATTTTGTCATTGTATGGGTCTGACAAATTGGCTAAATTACCGACATACACGCCGTCAGGCAATCCCGACACGTCCGACAACTCAGGCGCATAAAACCCGTTGACAAAGACAATGCGACTTGCTTTAGCTTCTGGTAAGACAAAAGCATTTAAATCATCGGTTGTTACCGTTGTCGCCGCCGCAGCTTGAAACTGAACTTGTAGGAGTTCGGATAAATCGGTAAAGCGCCATTCTTCATCTCTTTTACTGGGAATTTCCAATTCTGATGCTACAGAGGCAGCTTTTTGGCGCAAATCGTTTATCAATTCAGATGCAGCATTTTTCGCTTCGCATTGCTTCAATAAATCTTTGAGGTAGCTTTTTTCATCTAATCCTACCCCTTCTGGTTTCAAAATAGCTGATGTACTCATTTGTTAACTTTCGACTTTCTATTTTTATATGGGCGCACGCCATGCGCCCCTTCAAGTACACTGATTATGCGCCAATCTCTGAGAGAACTTTTTCTTCGACAAATTCGTAACCGCGAGATTCTAATTCGAGTGCCAATTCTTTACCGCCAGTAGTGACAATGCGACCATCATACATAACGTGAACGTAATCCGGTGTAATGTAGTCCAACAAACGTTGGTAGTGAGTAATAATGAGAAAAGCATTATCCGGTGTCGCTAATTGATTAACGCCCTGAGCAACAATTCTCAGCGCATCAATATCTAAACCCGAATCGATCTCGTCTAAGATACCTAAAGTAGGTTCTAATAACGCCATCTGTAGAATTTCATTGCGCTTTTTCTCTCCGCCAGAGAAACCTTCATTCAAACTTCTTTCTAAAAAACTAGAATCCATTTGTACGACTCCCAGTTTTTCGTGTACCAAATCTTCAAAATCAAACGTATCGATTTCTTCCAAACCGAGGTGTTTGCGACGCGCATTATAAGCAACGCGCAAGAAATCTAAATTGCTAACACCAGGAATTTCTAGCGGATATTGGAACCCTAAAAAGATTCCTTCTAAAGCGCGTTCGTCGGGTTCTTTTTCGAGTAAATTTTCCCCTTTATAAATGGCTTCTCCTCCAGTCACTTCATAACTGGGATGTCCCGACAATACTTTCGCCAAAGTACTTTTCCCCGAACCATTGCGCCCCATAATCGCGTGGACTTCTCCCGCCTTAATCTCCAGATTAACCCCTTTCAATATTGGCGTACCGTCTACATTCGCCGTCAAATTCCGAACCGATAAAATAACTTCGCTATTTTCTTTAATCATTACTCTAAATATCTCTTTCTCTGTGCCTCTTTAACTTTCTATAGTTGTTGGGTTATGCCTAACGGCAGGCTAGCGCCAACGTTACCTCAACCCAACCTACTAAACTCTAAAATCTCTTTGCTTCTCTGTGCGCCTCTGCGCGACGGCACTCAATACGGCGACGCAGGTTCGCCGTCCGTGCCTCCTCTGCGTGAGATTTTAATAGGTGGGCTTTGCCCACCCTACAATTAACCAACCGTTCCTTCCAACTTCAGACTCAACAGCTTATCAGCTTCGGCGGCGAACTCCATCGGAAGTTTATTGAGAACATCCTTACAGAATCCACTGACTAACATCGATACTGCATCCTCTTCAGAAATTCCCCGCTGGGCAAAGTAGAAAAGTTGATCCTCGCCAATTTTAGAAGTAGACGCTTCGTGTTCTACTCTGGCAGAATTATTGTCTACTTGAATGTAGGGGAAAGTATTCGCTTCGGCATTGTCTCCGATTAGCATAGAGTCGCATTGAGAATAGTTTCTCGCGCCTGTAGCTTTCGGCCCTACTTTGACCAAGCCGCGATAGCTATTTTGGGAATTCCCAGCAGAAATACCTTTAGAAATGATAGTACTGCGGGTATTTTTCCCAATATGGATCATTTTGGTTCCCGTATCGGCTTGTTGCTTGTTATTAGTAAGCGCGATCGAGTAAAATTCACCTACAGAATTATCCCCTACCAATACGCAACTGGGATATTTCCAAGTAATCGCAGAACCCGTTTCGACTTGCGTCCAGGAAATCTTAGAATTGACTCCCTTACATAAACCGCGCTTGGTGACGAAGTTGTAAATTCCGCCTTTACCATTTTCATCCCCAGCGAACCAATTTTGTACGGTGGAATATTTAATTTCTGCGTTGTCTAATGTGACTAGTTCCACGACGGCTGCATGAAGTTGGTTGCTATCGTACATTGGGGCAGTACAGCCTTCTAAATAGCTCACAGACGCGCCTTCGTCGGCAATAATTAAGGTACGTTCAAATTGTCCCGTATCGCCGTTGTTGATGCGGAAGTAAGTAGATAGTTCCATCGGGCATTCTACGCCTTTGGGGATGTAGACGAAGGAACCATCGCTAAATACGGCAGAATTGAGGGCGGCATAATAGTTGTCGCCGACAGGAACGACGCTACCGATGTATTTTTCTACAAGTTCGGGATGTTCTTGTAAGGCTTCAGAAATCGAACAGAAGATAACTCCGTGTTCGGCTAGCTTTTCTTTAAAGGTAGTGGCAATAGAAACGCTATCAAAAATCGCATCGACGGCAACGTTTGAGAGTCGCTTTTGTTCGGATAAGGGGATACCAAGCTTTTCAAACGTGTCTAGAAGGGTGGGGTCAACTTCTTCAAGACTGTTGAGTTTTTCTTTCTTTTGCTTGGGCGCAGAATAATAAATGATATTCTGGTAGTCAATGGGGGGATAGTTTACGTGAGGCCAAGTCGGTTCCGTCATTTTCTGCCATTGTCGGTAGGCTTTGAGGCGAAACTCCAGCATGAATTCTGGTTCGTTTTTCTTGGCAGAAATTAAGCGAATAACATCCTCGCTGAGTCCGCGAGGAATAGTATCTGACTCAATATCGGTAACGAAGCCGTACTTGTATGGCTGATTAACTAGGTTTTTGACTGTTGTGGCACTCATCAGGCTTTAGTGTTCTATCTCGTTGTACAATAAGCGCGATTAGGATCGGCATTCGAGTGGCGACAGCTATTGGCTTGGGGCTGGAGTCATCTAGCCACTCAAAGACTTAAACAATAATTTTGTTGTTTAATTATATTTTACAATAGATTAACAACAGAGTTGTTGTCAAAGTTAAACCAATTTTTTTTGGGATCGACTAGACAGCGACCACATGACCACTTACCATTGCTAATTCCTGCGATTTAGGAAGATGACGATTACTCAGCCTGCTTCCACCAAACAAGACATTCTGCAATATTTACTCAAAAGCGGTCAAGCGACTGCCCACGATTTAGCTGACGACCTCGATATTAGTCCCCAAGCTATTCGCCGCCATCTCAAAGATTTGGAAAGCGAGGGACTAATCGAACATTATACGGTTCAAGTGGGTATGGGTCGTCCCCAATATATTTATCGTTTGAGCAAACAAGGACGCGATCGCTTTCCTCAAGGATACAGCGATTTTGCCGTCTCTTTTTTGGATACGCTCGTAAAAACCGTTGGCGAACAACAAGTCGGCGAAGTCCTGCGCAAGCAGTGGGAACGCAAAGCTGAAGAATATCGACAGCGTATCGGGACGGGAACCCTGCAAGAACGAGTGGCTAATTTAGTCAAACTCCGCCAGCAAGAAGGCTACATGGCAGAATTGCTTTTGGTAGAAGACCATAAAAAGGTATCTCCAGAAAAATATATTTTATCAGAACACCATTGTGCCATCTCTGAAGTCGCCGAATCTTTTCCTAGCGTTTGCGGACACGAATTAGAAATGTTTTCGGCTGTCTTGCCCGATTGTACGATAGAACGCACGCATTGGATTAACAATGGTCAGCATAATTGCGGGTATTTGATTCAAGCAAAATGAAGATGGCAATAGAAAAGTCGAAAGTCGGAAGTAAATTTTTGAACTTAAAGAATTGCTACGTCCAAGGGACGGGTTACTAAAGACGTTCTTACGCTAGCTACGCGACGAAAGAACTTTGAACTAAGAATTTTCATAATTCATAATTCATAATTCATAATTTCTTAAAATGCCTAACGAACAATTTTTAACCCCAGAAGAGTCGGCAGATGTTGATGCTGCTTTGTTAACTTCACCAGAGAAATTTCTGACTCGGTTAACAATATCTTCCTTAAGACTTTTGACAATTATAGCTAAAGATAGAGGCGTTTCTATTGAAGAATTAACTCACAAACAGATAATAGATTGGTTTGAAAAAGATGGAAAAGTTCGACGAGAACAAGGAATTGAAGCGGCTGTTTTAAAATGGTAAATAGTCATCGAAATATCTAATTCGAGTTCAAACAAAAATGATTGAAACAATTAAACTAAAAGTTCCTAGTATTACTTGCGATGCTTGTGTAAAATCGATTACTCAAGCGATAAAAACGCACGAATCAGATGCAGAGGTTAATGTTGATATCGAGCAAAAAATTGTCTCGGTTAAAACTGAGGCTTCTGAGGAATCAATCAAGCAAATGATTACAGCAGTCGGACAT
>JALOOL010000054.1 GCA_025454425.1 Hydrococcus sp. Prado102
ATAATCCCTGTAAACCCTGAAATTGGAGTCTCAATAATGGAAACCACAAACTCCACTAAATCTCCAGGCGGAATCTTGAAACGGCGCTTAACATAAGAATTCGGCAATTCTGAAAGATTAAAGACAAATCCAACTAATAAACCGTACTCGATAAAATTAAAATTAGAAAAATAAATAAAATTTCCGACAACTGGCAATAGCTTCTCTAATAATTGAAATACCAAGGTACTAATGGTATTCGTCAATGGAAGCGTAATTAACCCTCTCCATTTTTTATTTTCTCCAAAAAGCTCCTTGTTAATCGGTCGATTCACTAAGTCAAACCATTGTGTCTTCCAAAGAAACCCTTCGATAATCCCTGCTAAAAATAACCCTAATGCTAACCAAATAATATTTAAAATATCTTGCAGCAAAATTAAAAACAATTGTTGATTCGTCATTTAGTCTTTATGTCTAGCGTGCATCCTAATTAACATAAGTTGCTAGTCAGAAGTTTTAGCTTTGTAGATCCCCCCTTCCCTTAAAAAGGGGGAATTAGGTTCAAAGTCCCCCTTTCTAAGGGGGATTTAGAGGGGGATCGATAACCTTATATATTTCTAACTAGTAACTTGCGTTATTAATTTCATTAAGATTTATTGCACTTAAACAACATTTTTGTTGTTTAAATTGGGCGCTAAATCTCAGTCAGCAACAGCATTACAGCAATCGCCCCTTTTGTAAACTCCTGTAGCTAATTGCGTGCGGAAGGTTCCAAGTTTGAGAAAATCGGATCGGGTTTACAAATTAAAGTTGTTAATCTTTCACTTATCCTTTTTTAATGACTTGGCGACAAGATAAGGAAGAATTCTATGAAATTAGCCTACTGGATGTACGCAGGCCCCGCTCATATCGGCACGCTCCGCATTGCTAGTTCTTTCAAAAACGTACACGCGATCATGCACGCTCCTTTAGGAGACGATTATTTCAACGTCATGCGTTCTATGCTAGAACGGGAGCGAAATTTTACCCCAGTAACTGCTAGTATCGTCGATCGCAACGTTCTCGCGCGGGGTTCTCAAGAAAAAGTCGTTGAAAATATCGTTCGCAAAGACTCTGAAGAAAATCCCGATTTAATCGTCCTGACTCCTACTTGCACTTCGAGCATTCTACAAGAAGACCTACATAACTTTGTAGAACGCGCTCAAATGGAGTCTAAAGGCGATGTTATGCTGGCAGATGTAAATCATTATCGATTTAACGAACTGCAAGCAGCAGACCGCACCTTACATCAAATCGTCCACTATTACCTCGAAAAAGCTAACAAAAAAGGCGAACTTCCTCAAGGTAAAACCGAAAAACCTTCCGTCAACATCATCGGAATTTCTACCCTCGGATTCCACAACCAACACGACTGCACCGAATTGAAGCGGTTGATGGCGGATTTGGGAATTGAGGTTAATACAGTAATTCCTGAAAGTGCTTCGGTTCACAACCTCAAAAACCTTCCTCGCGCCTGGTTTAACCTAGTTCCGTACCGCGAACTCGGTTTGATGACGGCGCGCTATCTCGAACAAGAATTCGGAATCCCTTATGTCGATATTACCCCAATGGGCGTAGTAGAAACAGCGCGTTGTATTCGTAAAATCGGACAAGTTATCAACGCACAAGGCGCAGATGTAGACTACGAAAACTTTATCAACGAGCAAACATTATACGTTTCTCAAGCTGCATGGTTTTCTCGTTCAATCGACTGTCAGAACTTAACTGGTAAGAAAGCAGTCGTCTTTGGCGATAATACCCATGCGGCGGCGATGACGAAGATTTTGGCGCGGGAAATGGGGATTCGCGTCGTTCTCGCGGGAACTTACTGCAAATACGATGCAGATTGGTTTAAAGAGCAAGTTAGCGAATATTGCGATGAGATCCTTATTAGCGATGATAACGGAGCAATCGGCGATGCGATCGCGCGTCTCGAACCCTCTGCCATTTTTGGTACGCAAATGGAACGTCACGTCGGTAAGCGTTTAGATATTCCCTGCGGCGTAATTGCAGCACCCATCCACATCCAAAACTTCCCCATCGGTTACAAACCTTTCTTGGGTTACGAAGGAACCAATCAAATTGCCGATTTGGTTTACAATTCCTTCACTTTGGGAATGGAAGATCACCTCTTAGAAATCTTCGGCGGACACGATACTAAAGAAGTGATTCATAAGGGAATTTCTGCCGATTCCGATTTAAGTTGGAACAAAGAAGCAACCGCAGAATTGAATAAAATTCCTGGTTTTGTACGCGGTAAAGTGAAGCGAAATACTGAAAAATTTGCTCGCGATCGCGGTTTTAGCGAAATTACCCTTGAGGTGATGTATGCTGCTAAAGAAGCTGTTGGAGCGTAAGTTGTAGTTGCAACAATTAAAAAGCTGAGTGTGTTATTATGCACTCAGCTATATTGTTTACTATGTAATTAAATAAATCTAGTGACGAAAATAAGCAACAATCAAGCTCAAAATGATGATAAATTCAAAACAGATTTGATTTTTATTTTTGATAAGCTAGAAGAAGTTAACTATAAACAATAAAAAATTTTTATCGAAACAAAAGAAAAACAAACAAAGACGAAAATACAGATTTCTGATAATTTGCAAGAGCAAAAACGCACTCAATTAATTCAGGATATTTCCCAAGTGCGTAAAGAATATTCAAACGAAAATGTTAAATATGGGTCGGTTAGGGATTTTTTAAATAAATTAGATGAAGAATAAAAATTGCTTAAAATTCTAAAGCTTTTAGAAGTTTTAAATGTTTAATTTGTATAAATCCTCAAAATACTAAAATAGTAAATCCTTTCAACTAGAAAAATCTAAATAGCTATGAGTGAAACACAACCTATTCATAAGGCACGGCGAGGAAGAATATTTCCTGAAAATCAGTGGACAAAGGAACAGATAGCTAAAAAAGAAGCAGAACGAGAAGCATTTTATCAGCGATGCAAACCGATTTTTGAGCGAGTCAAACCAAAATATCTCGAAACTCATTACAACTGGTATATGACAGTCGAACCAGAGAGTGAAGATTATTTTATTGATAAAGATGAAATGACAGCTATTCAAATGTCTCGTCAAAAACATCCAAATGCGCCTGTATTTATTTTCCGAATTAATGAGACGGGAAGAGCAGGAACAATATGATTCAAGGTAGATTTGGTGATGAGGACGAGCTAGTTTTTGAAATAGAATTAATTACTGCTGATGGATTAGAATTTTCTGTAGATGCAATACTAGATACAGGTTTTTCTGATTGGCTAGCAATTAACGAACAAGACTTAGAAGGATTTAATTGGGAATATGCAGGCGAGCGGGATATGCGACTCGCAAAAGGAGAGACAAAGTTTGACGTTTATCTAGGAAAGGTGCGTCTAGGCGATCGAGAATTTGAGATTCCTATTTATGCTGGTGAAGGAGTTTCAGAAGTTTTACTAGGTCGTCAGTGGCTAAAAAATAGGCGTTTAGTAGTAGATATGCAATCGGAAATATTAACGCTGGAAGCCTGAAATATTTAAAAATATAGTTGAGGTCGATCGCGACACCTAATAATGAGATAGTCAATCCTTTCAAATATAAGTCGTCTAAATCTCTCAGCCTCCAAATCGATTCAGAGGTTAATAGAAATAGTCGGTTTAAACCGACTTGAAATGTTAGTTCCAGGAAATTAATTACAAGAGCGGGTTAGGCAATGAAATAACCTTAATAATAAAAAACTAAATTCTTGCTAATTTATTTCTTGAGTAAAGCGCGATCGCAAGACAAAAAATATTTCGATTTAGCAAACTCCAAAAAAAGTACGGCATCAAAAAATAATATTTAAGCTAACTTGCAAAACTTAAAAACTATTAAAACCCAAAAATAAAAAGCACAAACTTTTTCGCAATTATTGAGGCAGTCTTCGCCAATGCCAAGAGGGAACCTGGCGTGTTAAAATATTTAAGAAACTTGCATTTTTTTAAGCCTTCTTCGGTTAGGAAAAAGGCTGTCTTGACAGTCGATCGCAAACTAACTGACTCTATATTGGTATAAACGGAGTTTTTTCCCCTATGACCTTCTCTCAAGATCGGATTATTACTACAGATCTGAGCAACGAGATGTCCCGATCTTACCTCGAATACGCCATGAGCGTCATCGTAGGACGGGCGTTACCCGATGCCAGAGATGGTCTTAAACCCGTTCACCGTCGCATTCTCTATGCGATGTACGAACTGGGACTGACTCCCGATCGCCCGTTTCGTAAATGCGCCCGCGTGGTGGGGGAAGTATTGGGTAAATATCATCCCCACGGCGATACGGCGGTATATGATGCCCTAGTCCGCATGGCGCAGGACTTTTCCATGCGCGATCCCCTCATTGCGGGACACGGAAACTTCGGTTCGATCGATAACGACCCACCAGCAGCGATGCGTTACACCGAATGTCGCTTGCATACCTTGTCAACCAATGCCCTGCTGCAAGATATCGAAGCCGAAACCGTAGATTTTGCCGATAACTTTGACGGTTCTCAACAAGAACCCATCGTCTTACCCGCTAGAATTCCCCAACTACTCCTCAATGGTTCGTCGGGAATTGCCGTAGGGATGGCGACCAATATCCCTCCCCATAATTTAGGAGAGTTAATCGATGGAGTTGTGGCGCTGCTGCACAACCCCGAAATGACGGATTTAATGCGCTATATTCCAGGGCCGGACTTTCCCACGGGAGGACAAATACTGGGTCGCGCTGGAATTAAAGAGGCATATACCCTTGGACGCGGTTCGGTTATCATGCGGGGAGTCGCCCAAATCGAAACCGTAGAACAACGCGGTCGTCCCGACAAAGAAGCCATTATCGTCACGCAACTGCCCTATCAAACCAATAAAGCAGCGCTAATCGAACGAATTGCCGAACTTGTTAACGATAAGAAAATCGAAGGCATATCCGATATTCGCGATGAAAGCGATCGCGATGGAATGCGCATCGTTATCGAACTCAAACGCGATGCCTATCCTAGAGTCGTTCTCAATAACCTTTACAAACAGACTCCCATCCAGGCAAATTTCGGCGCGAATATGTTAGCGCTAGTCGATAACGACCCTCAACTTCTAACCCTCAAACAATTTCTGCAAGTCTTCATCGACTTCCGCATCGAAACCATTACCCGACGTACCCAGTACGAACTGCGCAAAGCTGAAGAAAGAGATCATATCTTACAAGGGTATCTCATTGCGTTGGGGAACTTAGATGCAATCATTGCCCTGATTCGAGGCGCAGCAGATACTGCAACCGCAAGGGCGGGATTGGTAGAACAGTTTGGCTTATCAGAAGCGCAAGCCGATGCCATTTTGCAAATGCAATTGAGACGCTTAACTGCCTTAGAAGCCGAGAAAATTCAAGCCGAACACGAAGAATTACAGGTAAAAATTGCCGACTTGCAAGATATTTTGGCACGCAGGGAACGTATCGAAGCCATTATCGAAGCAGAAGTTAACCAAATTAAAACCACTCACGCAACTCCTCGACGTACCGAAATCGTACAAGCGGAAGGCGAAATCGTCGATACCGACCTAATTGCTAACGAACAGGCACTAATTATCCTAACCGAACAAGGTTATATCAAACGGATGCCCGTTAATACCTTTGGGGCGCAAAATCGCGCTACCAGGGGGAAAGCAGGGGCGAAGATCAAAGAAGATGATGTAGTAGAACATTTCTTAACCTGCTGCGACCACGATCGCGTTTTATTCTTTAGCGATCGCGGCGTAGTTTACACCCTTAATGCCTATCATATTCCCGTAGGTTCTCGCGCTGCTAGAGGCGTACCTATCGTACAAATGCTACCCATCCCTAAAGGAGAAAAAATCACCTCCCTAGTAGCCGTACAGGAATTTACCGAACACGATTACCTAATCATGCTGACGCGCAAAGGGTATATCAAAAAGACCGCCCTCTCAGCTTTCAGTAATATTCGCGCCAATGGTTTAATTGCTATATCCCTAGAAGAAGGCGACCAATTGCGTTGGGTACGACTTGCCCGCGAAGAGGATAGCATTATTATCGGTTCTAGAGGAGGGATGGCAATCCACTTCAAAGCAGATAGCGAACAACTACGCCCCTTAAGTCGTGCGACGCGAGGCGTAAAATCGATGAAATTGAAAGAAGGGGACATCCCAGTGAGTATGGATATTCTCCCCAGTCAGATCGTCGCTAAAATCGCTACAGCAGAAGAAGAACCCGCCGAAGACGAAACCCTTGAAAATGAAGAACTAGTTACCGAAGAGGCGAATCAAGGCCCGTGGGTACTGGCTATTACGACGGGTGGGTATGGCAAGCGAGTCCCGATTACTCAATTCCGCCTGCAAAATCGTGCGGGAATGGGTCTTAAGGCGATTAAATTCCGTTCCGCACAAGATCGCTTAGTTACTATTCACGTTGTCAATCAAGAAGATGAGATGATGCTGGTGACAAACCGAGGCATTATTATTCGTCAAGTGGTTAGCGCAATTTCTCTGCAATCTCGCATGGCAACTGGGGTTAGAGTGCAACGTCTCGATGGCGACGACGCGATCGCAGCAGTTGCTTTAGTTCCTCCTGCTGCTGAAGGCGAAGAAATTACAGAAGAAGAGTAAATCGATTTAACTTAATGTCGCCCATATGTCCCTCGGTTTTACCGATGGGATGAATTGCGACTAGCATATTGACAGCGAAGCACAACAATATAGTAAGAGTATTGGTCGTTGACCAACCTGACTGACTAAGAGGCTGCGGAAGTCGCATAAAGTATGTACTCGGCAGATTCAGGGAAGCCCAAAGCCCGCTATCTCGAAAACGGAAGAGATGGTTAGTAGGACGTACAGCTATACTCCTTGGGGCACAGGGAGTCTGCCTGTGAACGCTGAATAAGACCAAAGCTAGAAGACTGGTAGAGGCATCGGCGGTTGAAGCAGGAAGCCCTCGTTTTTAGCGACGGGTATGTCACTTCTTTAGTTTGACAAGGGTGCGACGCAATATCGCACCCTTTGTTTTGTGTAGGACTTACGCGATCGAGAGAGCAACTAGCTTAGTAGATTAAATAGTCGAAATCTTAACAAATTTGTGACGGCGATCGCTTATCAAGTTCCATCCCCCTTAAAATATCGAAAATCTCTTAGCGGTACTATCTCAGCTTCATTACTCTCCCTAGCTACTCGAATCAACAAACCTGCTAAAATCAAGCTGGCTAGGATAGAACTACCCCCATAACTAAACAAGGGCAACGGCAGCCCCGTTGTCGGTAATGCTCCTGTCGCTACGCCAATATTAAGTAAGGCTTGTCCGACTAACACCGTCATAGCGCCAATTGCAACCAATCGTTTCACGCGATGGCGACATTTCATCGCAACGAGTAACGCGATAGTTGCATAACCAACGAGCATCATTAGTAACAAAACGCCGCCCACAAAGCCAAATTCTTCGCCAAACACGGCGAAAATGAAATCCGTGTCTTGAAACGGCAAGTAAAAAAGTTTTTGTTGCGATAGACCGAATCCCGAACCCCAAGCCCCCCCAGAACCAATCGCCAATAAACTTTGAACCAGTTGATATCCCGAATCTCTTGCATCTGCCCAAGGATTCATAAACGATACGATACGTTCCCGTTGATAAGCATTGATGCTAATACTAACAAAAGCCGTCAAAACTCCGGTAATCGCCGTTCCTGCTAAATAGCTAGAAGGCAATCCAGACGCAAGCGCAATCAGCCATAAAGTCATACCGCATAACGCCGTAGTACTTAAATTGGGCTGAAGTAAAATTCCTGCTAGCGTCGCCGCAAAAACACCCAACCAAGTCAGGCGTACTTTCCACGACAATCGCGTCCACTCGCCAAACAGCCAAGCACTTTGTAGCACGAGAGCGGGTTTCATAAATTCTGAGGGTTGCAGAAGAAAGGGGCCTAGTGCAATCCAGCGAGTTGCTCCGTTAACGTTTACGCCTAAGCCAGTCAGGGTGACAAAAATCAAAGCTAGAAATAGTAAAACTAGCCAAGGCGCTATTTTTATAAAAGAGCGAATTGGCGATCGCGCGATAATATTTAAAGCAATTAATCCCAGCCAGATACCGATAAGCTGGCGTTTGACGTAATATAGCCCATCTCCTTGTTTGACTTGGGCAACGGCATATGACGCAGAAAACAAAACGATTAAACCGATGCCCAACCATAAAAAAGTAGCCCAGCGCAGGATACGAGCCTCAACAGCCCAATCCTTGACTTCAGGATCGAAAATGGGAATTAAATATCGCAGCACAGGTTATTCCGACTGATAAATCGACTTGTCACTTAGGTTGACTAGAGCAGAAGATAATGAGTTCCAATTGACGTACTCCCGCCACGCTTGCCTCCTATCGTCGGCTATAGTGGGGGATTCTAAGAATCACTTCTTAGGTTTTCTCTTTCGTTGAGTTCCCATAAAGAGCCTGTGTTTCCACATTCAAGCAGAGGGGAATCTCTCGGGAGACTTCAAATTCCGTGCGCCCCACGGTATTTGCCCATTCCTTTAGGGCAGATTTAAGAATATTGATTGCTGCATTTTCGTCTCGGTCTACGACATAGCCACAGTGCGGACATTGATGGGTTCTGGTACTTAAAGTTTTAACTACTTTTTGTCCACAATTTGAGCAATTTTGAGAAGTATAACTTGGATTGACGGCTATAACTGGAACACCATAAACAATTCCAAAATACTCAAGCCATTCCCGAAAACGATACCATGCAGCATCAGATATTGATTTGGCTAAACAATGGTTTTTAACCAGATTACGCACTTTTAGATTTTCAATCGCTACTAAATCGTTAGACCGTATGACGCGAGAAGCTAACTTACATACCCAATCGTTACGCCTGCGTGAAACCTTAAGATGCGCTCTACCTAATTTCTTTTTGGCTTTAACTTTATTCTTGCTACCTTTTTCGGTTTTTGAAAGACGACGCTGCAAACGTTTTATTTTGCGTTCATCTTTCCGTAGAAATCTAGGATTACTTATTTTTTTACCAAAATTATCAGTATAGAAATGATTTAAACCAACGTCTAAACCTACTTGTTTACCTGTTAATTCTTTATTTTCCTCCCGTTTATGTTCGATTAAAAACTGTGCATAATAGCCGTCGTGCCTTCTAACTACTCGAACTCTCTTGATTTGGTGGAGCGAAGCGACGTTAATTTTGATTTTGCGATTGTGCTTGCTCGGTCGTTAATGCTTCTTTCGCAGAAATTCCATCTCCTTGATAGCCAAAATACCAAAGAACGGCGGCGGCTTCAGTACGAGTTACCGTTTTTTTCGGTTGAAATAGGGTTGTAGAACCGAAAGCACGACCGATATTTGATTGTGCGCCGTTTTGGTAATCAGCATAGAGGGCTTGCAAGGCTTTTGGGTTAATTTTTGTTGCATCTTGGAAGCCCCAGGTCTGTTTGATGCCATCGATAGAAGCCGTAGGAAAGGCTTTGCGCAGGTCGAGTGCAACTTTCCAAGCAATTAAGTCTTCCCTGGTCAGAGGCGCATCGGGACGAAATAGCATGGCAGAATCATCTCCCGTTAAGGTAGAAGGAAGAAAACCTGCATTTGCTAATCCTTGAATTGCGGCAAAATCGGGATCGCTTTGCGGTACGTCTTTAAACGCTGGTTGGTCTGACTGGGATGCTAAACGAATTTGTCTATTAGATTGGTTGGCATAAAGTTGATTATTCGTCGTTACCAGCCAACGGGCATATTCTCGGCGCGTAATAATAGCATTGGGGTCAAAGCGATCGCTCTGCGGTGGATTGGCGCTTAAAACCCCTAAAGCCGCTAAATTCTCTACATATCCGCGCCAAGGTTCGGAAATTGTCTCTAAATCTGAAAATTCTGTAGGCGTTGTGGCGACGGTTGGGGTAGGATTTGGGTTGGGTGTAGGAGATGCCGCATTCGCTTGTTGGTAAGATATGACATATTCGGTATTTGGCGAAGATTGGGCGATCGCGATTTTGACTTCTAAGTCATTCTGACGGGCGACTAGGGCATTCTCTCCATTTTCACTCGTTGTAGAGAATGGCGTAACAATCTGCCAGTTGTTGGACTGTAGTTGTTGTTGATAAAAAGTTGCGATCGCATTGCTAGGATCGGAAGATTGCCAGCGAGTGTTTCCTGGTTCGCCAGCTATTAATTCTGCATTGGGATAGCGAGGAATATCGGGAAAGTCATCTGGTAATGTCGCTTGTGTCGTTGGGTTAGTCGGCGCGACTGGCGATGTCGTAGGATTAGGCGTTTGTTTCAGTTGCGGGTCGGCATCAAAGAGTTTTTCAATGTTCGGATTCCCGCTACAGGCAGTTAATAAACCCAGCAGAGAAGCTAATAGAGTAGTACGAATAGTAGCGTATTTTTTGAGCAACACGGTTAACCAATAAAGAATGCGATCGTTCCCTTTATTACTAGGCTAGCGCAGAGACGCTATTAAACAGTGACCAGTTACCATTTCAATCCGATCGCTGGCAACTATAGCAATCCTATATGATTTATAAAAATTGTGGTGCGGGCATTTTGGAGGACTCTGTTGTCCGTTCCCTTTTTCCTAAAGTCAGTAGGCAATTTGAATGCGTAGCAGCCTAACTGCTATTAAGATAATTCTAATTCTCGCTCGACCTCAAAAATCAGACCTTCTCCTCGCCATAGCTGGTACTTTCCTCGCCACAGTCCAGCAGAAAAAGGAGATTGTTCGCTGTTGCGTTTTCCCACGTAGCTAACCCAACTGCGATAAGGTTTTTTTAAAGAATTTTCCTTTTCAATAACCGTTTGTCCGTCTGGTGCAGTCAGCCAAAAGCTTTCTCTGTCTCCTTGTTGTACTCCATAGGCGTGTACCCAAAAAATTAAAGCCTGAATCCGATTAGATAATCGATTTGAAACAAAATTTCCTTGCCAGAGTTCTTTTTCGTTAGGAGGTCGGTCGGCAAATCCCGCCTGAATTAAGCCAGTCGGTACGTAAGCGAGAGGTCGATCCCATAGAGGATCGCGTTTGATTTGACAGCCATCTGCTGCATTGATTCCTACAAATGGATCTATCGTTTGACCTCGATAGCGAACCGTTAGATGAACGTGGGGAAAAGAAGCTAAACCAGAAGACCCTACCATTCCTAAAACCGTTCCTTTTTCAACTTGCATTCCTGGTTTGACAGCAAGGCTTCCTCTACGTAAATGACAGTATTGGGTTTCCCAACCTCCTTCGTGTTCGATAACCACTCCATTTCCACACTCGGTATTTGTAACGGCTTCTTTATCGCCTTGTTGACTTACTAATCGGTCAGCAACCCCGTCGCGCACTCGCAAAACCTTTCCCGAATCTGCCGCTAAAACTGGAACGCCTTTTGTCATTACTTGCCAATCGGAAATTGCAAAGTCTACTCCACTATGACCGTCATAGGTTTGTCTCCCACAGCCAAAATCTACAACTTGCGAACTCGGATCGCGATCGACATAGTGCATGATAAAATAATTTTTGCCTAGCGTGCAGTCGATAGGAATTCCAAAACGAGACGTTGCGGAAGCATTTGTTTTAACTGATGAGTTTGGGGAGTAAATGCAGCCGATAATAATGGCTAAACATAAGCTCAGCAAAACAATAAATAGAGATTTTGGAGTTAAGATCGACATTATTTTTAATTTGCGATCGCGCTCCGTAGCGGCAAAGCCGATCGCGAAGTTTTCAGTATAAAAATTTAATCTACTAAAAATATGCGATCGAATGACGACCGATTAGAACAGCTTAAACAAAAATTGATAAACGTAAAGCGTTTAGCTTGGAAACCCATCGTTAGAGAAGGCGATGGAGATTTAACTGCCTCAAAAATTGCTGGAAAACCTTGGTTAAATGCCGATGAAAAATGGCCGATTTGTCCCAACTGTGGGAAGCCAATGCAATTCTTTCTTCAGCTTAACTTAGACGAACTTCTTAGCAGGTTGGGCTGATTGGGTGCAATACTCCGAATATCCATATTGCCCAATTTGCAATAATCCTATGAATCAACTTGTGTTTCAGATTGAATCGCATGAGAACGTACCGTATATGTGGGGCGATGGAGGAGTCGGTTATATACTTCAATGTCCAATTCATAAAGAAGAAGTGGCTTTTTTATGGCAATGTACTTAATCTTTAATTACTTATACCATTTCTCCATAACTATGCACTTTACGATCCTCCCAACCCTTAATGAGGGAGGCAAGGGGGGAGCGAATTTAGTGCAACTTCATAGAGATTTGGGATTATTACGATCGCGACAAAATGTATTGCTAATTCAGAGATTGCCGTTGATAAGTTTTTAACTTGCGATCGCGAAGTTTCCAATTGAATAATTTAAAGAAAATGAGTGAATACGATCTGCGTCAATATAAACTTATGCAACAGTGTATAGAGGGTTTTGAAATTGGAAATTTAAATCTTCGAGTTTTGATCGATTCTCTCAGAAATCTACTTAATGTGTTGCAAGAAGCAAGAAAAGAATGGAAAACTTCTTTTAAAAGTGAATGGTGGGTTCTTGAGGAAGTTTATGCTGTTGCATCAGATCGAGAGCAAACTTATCTATCTCAAGAGGAGCAAACTTGGGTTTATGAAGCCATCGATCGCATGAAACAACTTCTTGAAAACGTAATCGATGAAAACTTTGAAGAGGAATACTTTAGATAAGATTGCTTTTAATTCTTCAAAGTTTTTTGATAAACTGAACGACGCGAAAAGTTTCTTGAAAACCGATCGCGCGATGAGCGAGTATTGCAGACTCGTTCCAAAGTTCGCTGTCACTTCCGATTTCTTTTAATCCGAGCGATCGCATCCAGGTTTCCCCAGCACAAACTAAAGACTTACCAATTCCTAAACCTTGCAAATCTGGATCGACATACCAGCCTTCTAAGTATCCCACAGGCTTTGTTTGCGCCCCATCCACATAATCGCGGATAGAAAACTCTGCAAAGCCGCCTAAAAGACCGTTAGGGCGATCGCAAACAAAAACAGCATAGCGTTCTGGATGAGTGAAAAACTCTTCCATTTCGAGATCGTCACGATCTCCAGAACAATCTGGCCACAATGCAATTCGCATTCGCGTCCATTCAGTAAGATCGGAGTTGCGTAAGGGACGAATGTTCAACAGGATTAACCAGCAGTTTGATTCCCTATCAATATAATAAATTAGCCGATCGCGCCAATACTTCCTTATCTTGGCTATTCAAAAAGGGAAAACATCATTTCTGCTTCAACGGTTAGCTGGTCGTCTACAGTGGCTTTTCCCTGCATTTTAGCAATTCGATTGAGCTTAAATGACAATAATTCTACTTCCATTACGATGCGATCGCCAGGAACAACCGGACGGCGAAAGCGTGTCTTATCAATTCCCGCAAAGGCAAAAAACTTACCTTTCATACCAGGAAGCTGAGTTAATATCACGCCGCCGACTTGTGCCATCGATTCTACCAGCAGGACTCCAGGCATAATCGGACGAATGGGAATGTGTCCGGGAAAGAATGGCTCGTTAATCGTCACGTTTTTAATCCCTACTGCTCGTTTTCCAGGAACGTAATCGATAATGCGATCGACTAAAGCAAAGGGATAGCGATGAGGAAGTAATTGATGGATCTCTTCTACGGTAAAAGTTGTTTTTAGAGTTGAATTTTGTTCTTCTTCGCGATCGCTTGTATTGGTATCAATGGTAGTGGACATTATTCAGTAATTAATAATTAGGGTTCAATTTTTTTTAAAGCTTTCGCCAATTGAATATGTAATTTATGGCTGGCTTTGTAGGCGAGGAAGTGAGCCACAGGAATTATTCCGAGTAAACTTAAATCCCCTACTAAATCTAAAAGTTTATGACGAACTGGCTCGTTTGCAAACCGCAAGGGAGGATTTAACCAACCGGATTCGTCGCAAACCAAAGCATTATCAAGACTACCCCCTTTAATCAATCCAGCTTGTTGTAGTTGTTCGATTTGGTCGGCAAAACCAAAAGTTCGAGCAGGCGCGATCGCATCGGCAAAACTTTCTACATTAGGATTCCAACTGTACCATTGATTGCCTATTGCTGCATAAGGAAAATCAATCCCATAAGTAAAGCGCATTTCGCTTGCGGGTAAAGCGGCTACAAAAGCATCGCCTTCTTGAATCCAAATTGGTGGTTGGTGATTGGGGAAGCGTCCTTCGTTCGACAAAGAAGACAAGGTAGCATCTTTACTTCCGACTTTCGACTTTCGACTTCCGACTTTAAGTATCGCATCCGTCCAATTCTTTGCCGAACCGTCGAGTAGCGGCACTTCTGCCCCATCAATTTCAATGCGAGCATTATCTACGCCGCTAGCGACCAAAGCAGCAAGCAAATGTTCTACCGTGCGAACCCCGCCTGCATCAGTCGCGAGTTCGGTAGAAAGCGTTGTCTGACGAACTGCTTCTACACTTGCTCGAATAATCGGTTGTTCGGGCAAATCCACCCGCACAAAGTAACGTCCTTCTCCTTGCTTGGCTGGCATTACTCGCACCTGAGTTTTTACCCCAGAATGCAAACCGACTCCTGATAGAGCAAACGATTTCTTAATCGTATATTCCATCGATCTTGCTGACTGGTCACTGGTCACTGGTCACTGATAACTGAATTAGAACCTTTCTCCAATTCCAAAGTGAATGCGAGAATCACCTTCATCGTTCCAACCATAGTCTATCCGAATTGGGCCGACGGGGGAGTTAACCCGAACGCCAAGACCGTAGCCGAAGCCGCTACCAGGTAATTCTCGAACCCCTGAAGGATTTCCAGGTACGCCATCCCCCGATCCTAGAGTAGTACCATAATCGACAAACAGAGCAGCGCCGAGGAAAGAAAGAATTGGGAAGCGATACTCTGCTGTTGCTTGGACGTAGGTACGACCGCTACCCAATTCTCCTTCTCCGTAACCGCGTACAGAGTTACTGCCGCCGAGTACGAACGCCTCATAAGGCGGTAAATCGCCTAAAACCGTTCCTCCTTGAACGTTAAAAGCGAATGCTTGGGGTAGTTCTTCTTCTGTAAAGCCCAAGTCGATAAAATCAACTGGGATATAGTAGCTATAACTCGCTCTCAAACGACTCAAGAAAATGTTTCCCGAACCAATCGGAATGCTTTGCTCGACTCCCAAACGCAAAAGAGAACCGCTAGTTGGTTGCGTGCTACTATTACGAAAATCTTGGGTAGCGCCAAAGCTGAGAAGAAAGAGATCGTCTTCGCCGCTAGGATCGAAAGCCAGATTTTGGAAACCATCGTCTTCTGAAGACTTAGGTGCAGTTTCTCCATCGGCATTTTCAAGCTGGACGCGCTGATAACTAAATCCAGTCGAAAGTCTCCAATCGGGTCTAGTATAAGGGTTTTCGGCAAGCGGACGAGAAAACGTGATGCCGCCTCCGGTACGAACGACGCGGGGACTATCATCGCCATTGTCTGTCGTCAGGCGCGTATCATCTCCGTCAAACACTAAAGAAATCGATTGACGGCGGAAGATATTTAGGGTATATGACGTGCGATAAGGGTCGCCCCCAATCCAAGGATCGGTAAAGCTGACATCAAATAGTTGCTCTCTGCTTCCTATTTGTATTTCTGCCCCTAGAGTTTGGTTATTACCGCCTAGATTCTGCTCTTGATAGCTTGCCGTTCCAAAGAAACCGCTGTTGGAGCTAAAACCCGCACCTGCTGCTAGCGAGCCAGTATTGCCCTCAACAATATCGACATTGACGACGACTCGGCGCGGGTCTTGTCCTGGAGAGAATGACAGCCTAGCATCTTCAAAAATTCCTAAGCCAAAGACGCGCTGAAGATCTCTCTGGGCAGTATTTCGGTTGAAAACATCTCCTGGTTTCAACTCCATTTCTCGCGTTACGATAAACGGTCGCGTTTTTCCTTCGGTTGGTTCGTCTTCTTCGTCAAAATATCTAACGTCAATATTTTCG
This sequence comes from Hydrococcus sp. Prado102, assembly GCA_025454425.1. Lineage (GTDB taxonomy): Bacteria > Cyanobacteriota > Cyanobacteriia > Cyanobacteriales > Microcystaceae > Hydrococcus. The sequence goes on from JALOOL010000054.1 coordinate 15,961, forward strand.
ATAACCCCTTCAGCAATGATAAGAGTTACTGTACCGTCCTCAGCAACTTGGGGAGACTCAACGACTTGCGCTAAGTCGTAACCATTTTGAGAATACCACTCGTTCAGTTGTCTGATCCCTTCTTGCAAATCTCTCAGATTGAGAATTCTGCCGTACTGCTCTTTAAACGTTTCTTCTACTACTTTGTCTGGCAAAACGCGAGGTTGTTCGGTTTCTGGAACGGTTCGTATTTGTATGCGCTGCAAGATGGGGTTTGGAGCGACGGCAAAGATGACGCGAACCCCTAACGGCGTATCTTCTGGGGTCACTCGGACGTTAGCAAAGAAACCCGTGGCATAAATGGCATTGATATCTTCTTGCAATTGGGAACGAGTTGCCGTTCGTCCGGGTCGAGTGCGAATAGTATTGTAAACGAGATCGGTCAACTCGCGATCTGCACCGTCAACTAGCACTTCTGCTACTAGTACCCGCGATTCTTCGGCTGGTTCTTCAGATGCTCCTGGCGGTGGAGGAACAGGACTTTCTGGCGATTCGGGGGTGGGTGTTGTTGGAGGTTGGGGGACGGGGACTTGAGGTGCTGGAGTGTCTGGGGTTGGAGTGGGGATCGGAGGAACGGGAGCTTCTCCTGGCGCTTCTGGAGTTTGAGTAGGAGGGGTTTGAGGAGATGGCGCTTCTTGTGTTGGAGACGTGGGGGTTTCTTCTGATTCGGGTGTTTCTTGAGTGTCTGAATCTTCTTCGGATGCTTCGGGTGTTTCTTGAGTTTCGGAATCTTCTTCGGATTCTGAATCTTCTTCTGTTTCAGGTGTTTCTTGAGCTTGTAAATCTTCTTCGTCAGGTTCAGTTTCTTCCTCGGATTCTGAATCTTGTTCTGTTTCAGGTGTTTCTTGAGCTTGTAAATCTTCTTCGTCAGGTTCAGTTTCTTCCTCGGATTCTGAATCTGGCGTTTGGGAAATCAAAGGAGCGATTGATGTTTCTAAGTGCGATCGCTCATCTAATTCAAATTCTATGTCTTGCTGCGTTTCTGGTAAAACAGAATTAGCAAACTCTCTCGTCCACACCGTCTGAGGCTGACTCTCTTGTTTGCTTAAAGCGTCGCTCGTTTCTTCGAGGATAGCAGCTTCTGTCCCAGATAAAGTTGGGTCAGCGGTTTCTCCTCTGGCCGCGTTAGATAGATTGAGAACGGCTGTCGCAGTGAAACATAGCAAAATAAGAGGAGACAGCTTCACGTTCCTGATTTCGTTTAGCACTTCCACACACCAAAAATAAACACCACTAACGATTGTCTAGTAAGACTTACGCACTATAACAGACTTTTGCCATCCCGATCGCGATCGCCAAATCCCAAAAAAGATTGAGATGCTTTGCGAAGCCTACCCTTGAGCTATTGCTAAGGGTTCGACATGACTGTTGACTGTATTAAGTCTTAGTTTGTTGAAGCGCGATCGCCGCTTGGCATTGCCCGCAGAAGAATCGCAATTAAACAATCGACATTAGTCTATAAACATACCATAGAGATCGTTACTCCCCTATGATACTGACTATACATAGGCTGTAATGTTCCACCCATAACGGGTTAAGCTAAAAAATATTTAAGTTGCCAATTACGATTGTGGGGAGACGGGGACGGGGAGACAAGGGGGACTTTTTCAGTGACCAGTGACAAGAGTTCAAAGTTCAAAGTTCAACCGAGATCCAAAGTTTAGGATTCAATATTTTGACTTATCTCCATTTCCCCTTTCCCCTTTTCCCAGGCAAGCCTTCCCCAATCACCAATCGCCTTTACGAGCAATTTGTTCTAAGACTCGTTGCTGGACTCGTTGGTAAGCTCCTTCGATTTCTCCCAAATCTCGCCGAAATCGGTCTTTATCCAGCACTCTTGCTTTGGGATCGCTTTCGGCTTTGTCCCACAGGCGACAAGTGTCGGGACTGATTTCATCGGCTAAGAGTAGGCGCTGTTGGGAATCTAATCCGAATTCAAGTTTAAAATCGACTAAGGTAATGCCGCAGCGATCGAAAAACTCGCTCAAATGTTGGTTAATTTTGAGCGTCATAGCTTTAATTTGCTCGATTTGTTCGGAAGTGGCTAACTCTAAAATAGATAAGCGATCGCTAGTTAATAAAGGATCTCCCAACTCATCATTTTTTAGATAGAATTCCACTAGGGGAAAAGGTAATATTTTTCCTTCTGGCAAACCCGTTTGTTTGCAAAGACTGCCAGCCGCAATATTTCTAACTACGACTTCAATAGGAATAATTTTAACGGCTCGGACGCGCATTTGGTCTGGTGTAGGGCGATCGATGTAGTGTGTGGGAACTCCCAACGTTTCCAACCACTCAAATAAAGCGGCTGAAATAGTGCAGTTTATTTCGCCTTTCCCCTGAATCTGTCCTCGTTTTTGAGCGTTAAATGCGGTTGCATCATCTTTAAAGTAAGTCAGAAGGATTTCTGCGTCGTTCGTCGGATACAGAATTTTGGCTTTGCCTTCATAAAGTTTTTCTACCATAAGAATATTCTATTAATTTACGATTGACGACTTAATCTCGAACAAGAAATTAGGACAATTGTAGACCTTCAATTGCTCTAAAAACTTACTATCTGGAAGAGTTAAAGACTTTTTGTTAAAATCAGATTAATTTTTAGTTAAGATAAGGTTAACAAAATTACCGAACGACTTAAACACCAATCGGGGTTACTCTCAATAGAATGTATGAGAGGGAGCTAGGTAGGGGATAGCAATGACGAACAATCGAGACAAAGACAATTTTTTGTATCCTCGCAGTTCTTATCGAGGTGCAGTTAAGCCAGAAAATGTAGTTTTTAACGCAAATTTACAAGAATTTGCCCAGCGAATCAGTTATATTTGTAATTTAGAAACGGGTGGAAAAATCAGCCCAGAAGCTGCTTACAAGCAAATTAAAGCGCTGTATAAGCAGCTTAAGCAAAGTAAAAAAGAGCTAGGAATTGGGGAAAATCCTTTTAAAAACGATGGCGATGGAGAACATTTCTCTGAATTGTAAGGCAGCGTAGCAGAGAACGGAACAAAGGGCGAATAATGAATGACACTGATAAGTGATAACTGATAAGTGATAACTAAAATGTCTCGTTCTAAAGCCTTACAGTATTACATATTCGCTCGCTTGCTACTCGCTCCGTTGATGTTATGGACAATTATCACATTAGTCTTTTTACTGATGCGAGCAACCCCAGGAGATACAGCCGATGCTATTCTGGGAAATCGCGCTCCTGAAGAAGCAAAAAGAGCGTTAAGGGAACAACTGAACTTAAATAGTCCAATTTGGCTTCAATATCTAGATTATCTCGGTAATTTACTGCGTTTCGATTTAGGCACATCGATTACCAGCAAAGGCGTATCTGTTTGGGAAGTCATTCGAGATCATTTTCCTGCAACAGGAGAATTGGCACTGTATAGCACGATTGTTGCTGTTGTCGTGGGAATTGGCATCGGTATTTTTTCTGCGTCTCGTCCTGGAAGTGCTTTTGATGTTGGCGGACGGCTATTTGGTATCGTTACTTACTCGTTACCCATCTTTTGGGTAGGAATGATTTTACAACTCATTTTTTCGGTGCAGCTTGGTTGGTTTCCCTTGGGAACCCGCTTTCCCCTCAGCGAAACTCCTCCGGCGACGATAACCGGATTGTATACGATCGATAGTCTTTTAAGCTTCAATCTGGGTCAATTTTTCACGGCTTTGTATTATTTAGCCATGCCATGCGTGACTTTGGGAGTCCTTTTGAGCGGTATTTTTGAGAGAATCGTGCGGGTTAATTTGAAGCAAACCCTGCAAGCGGATTATGTGGAAGCAGCTAGAGCGAGAGGAATTCCCGAACGAAAAATCTTATTCTCTCACGCTCTCAAAAATGCTTTAATTCCAGTGATAACAGTTTTGGGATTGACTTTTGCCTCTTTGTTGGGTGGGGCGGTTTTAACAGAAGTGACTTTTTCTTGGCCTGGTTTAGGAAATCGGTTGTACGAAGCGATATCGTTACGAGATTACCCAACCGTGCAAGGAATTATGGTCTTTTTTGGCGCAATTGTGGTTTTTGCTAGCATTTTTATCGATATTATCAACGCTTATATCGATCCTCGGATTCGTTATTAAAGCTCCTTGACAATTGGCTTTTGTCTTGTAAATCTTGAAGTATCTCAACTCATTTGTGAGACGATACCAATGTCAATAAAAAAAGGGGCTGCTATCCTTTGAATATTCCTCACTTAGCTGCCTTAAGACCTCGGCAGTGGAGCAAGAATCTAATCGTGTTTGCTGCTCCTTTATTTGCTTTTAGTATTAATTTAAACTCATTTTTAGGAAGTTTACTAGCATTTGTTTTATTTTGCTGTACTTCTAGCAGTTTTTATTTAATTAACGATCTGGCTGATGTAGAATCAGATCGCCGACATCCAGTTAAGTGCAAGCGTCCCATCGCCGCAGGATTGGTCAGTATACCTATGGCGATCGCAATGGCAATTGTTTTGTTAGGTAGTGCTTTAACATTGAGTTGGTGGCGATCGCACTATTTAGGCATTACCATTCTTAGTTATGCCCTGCTACAAGTCGCTTACAATTTGCGGCTCAAGCATACCGTTATTTTAGATATTATCGCGATCGCGACGGGATTTGTTCTGAGGGCTTATGCGGGTGCTGCTGCTACGAATATCGTCTTATCTCCTTGGTTTTTATTGTGTACGGCGATGTTGGCTTTATTTTTGGGGATCGAAAAGCGAAAAGCCGAGTTACGATTAGTCAAGATGGCAGGCGGAGGCGGCAAAATTCGTGCGGTTCTCAAACGTTATTCTCTTCCTTTATTAAATCGAATGGAGAATATTGTTACTACAGGCGCGATCGTTTTTTATGCACTTTGGAGTGCCGGGCCTCAAGTTAAAGGAGCATCAACTTCTTGGATGTTATTAACTTTACCCTTCGTTATTTATGGAATCTTTCGCTATCAACTCATTAGCGACCCAGATGAGATTACACGTAGAGACAATAGCGGACTAGAAAAAGGCGGACGAAGCGAACGACCCGAAGAAATTTTATTAACTGATAAACCGATTTTATTTACTGTTATTATTTGGGTGATGACTATTTTCGTGATATTACTCCTCAAACATCGGGGAATTCTCCAGTAAATGTTAAAAATACTCTCTATAGTTGCGGTTTATCTTCGGTCTTTAGGTCGTCCCAAAAAAGTTAGAAAAAGTCATTTTCTGCAACGAGTTCCTACTCTAGCTTGTGTCGAAATAGAAGCTTTACAACGATCGGGAATTAAAGGAATTATTCTCGATCTAGATAATACGGTTGTATCGGAAGACGATCGCTATTTATCTCCTCATGCAGAAATCTGGATAGAAAAAGCCAAAGCTTACGGATTGCAGTTTTTTATTCTTTCTAATGGAAAGCGTCGATATCGGGTTTTATACTGGTCGGAACGCTTGGATATTCCCGCGATTAATCCGGCTAAAAAACCCTTTCCTAATAATTTTAAGAAAGCGATGGAACGAATGCACCTCGATCCCAGGGAGGTTGTCGTTATTGGCGATAGCTTTCATACTGATGTTATGGGAGCATTGCTATCGGGTTGTACCTGCATTCAAGTAGCTACCCTTCCCCATCCCCCTCGCTGGTGGGAGAAAATTATGGGAAGATGGGTACAAAGACCCTATCCACGCGATCGCGAACTTTGGACGCTTGAAGATTAATTAATATCTAAATAGACTCGTGAAACAAATTCTAATCGCGCTGCTTGGCGGGATTTTAATGGGAATTACGCCTGCACCTATTAATGCTTTTTATTTAGCTTGGGTTGCTCTCATTCCGCTTTGGATATTAACGGTTAACCATCAAAAAATTAGGGTTAATTTTTTAGGAAAAAAAGATTTTTTAGCGCCTATTTTAAATGAAAAGGTTTTGATCCCTTTAGCTTGGGGATGCGGCTATCATGGGTTAGCTTTATCTTGGATTACTGGGGTTCATCCGATGACTTGGCTGGGAGTTCCTTGGTTGGCTAGTTTGGCGATCGCGCTTTTTTGTTGGTTTTTTATTACGTTTTGGGGAGCCGCTTTAGTAATTACTTGGTCGTTAGGAATGACCTTTATTATAAACTTTAAAATTAAAACTAATGCGTTTGTACGAGTTGTAATAGGCGTTACTTTTTGGTGTGTTTTAGAATCAATTTGGAGTCATGGTTCTTTGTGGTGGAGTTCTTTATCTTATACGCAAAGTCCCCACAATTTAGCGATTTTACAACTCGGTCAATTCTCCGGCCCGTCTACAATTACTGCCTCAATTGTTGCTGTGAATGGGTTAATAGCCGAAGCGTTGATGTTAAGCCGCAAAGGTAAACTAGCTAGAATTTTGTTATTAATTTTGCCGGTAACTATTTGCTTATTTTTACATTTATACGGCTTTTATCTTTATAAAATTCCAGTCGAACGAATTAGCGAATCGGCTATAAAAGTTGGCATTATTCAAGGAAATGTTCCTAATTATATTAAGTTTACGCCTGAAGGTTTTCGCAAAGCAATTGAAGGCTACACGAATGGATATAAAATTTTGGCAGATCGAAAAGTTGATGCCGTTTTAACGCCTGAAGGCGCTTTACCTTTTTTTCCAGACGATTTAATGCGCAGTCCTATCGTTTCAGCGATTCAAGAAAAAGGGGTAGTTGCTTGGATAGGATCGTTTGCAGGGAAGGAACTCGGTTATGTAAATACCTTATACACAATTACTGGTACGGGTGAGATTTATAGCCGCTATCACAAAGTTAATTTAGTACCTTTCGGGGAATACATTCCTTTTAGAGAAATTATTGGTGGCGTAATTCGACGATTGTCGCCGTTGGACGACCAACAAATTCCTGGGAATCCAAACCAGATATTTAACACGCCTTTTGGACGAGCAATTGTAGGAATTTGCTATGATTCTGCTTATGCAGAACACTTTCGCCGTCAAACAGCACGAGGAGGCGAATTTATCGTTACAGCTTCTAATAATGCTCATTATAGTGCAGCGATGCCCGCACAGCACCACGCGCTAGATGTTATGAGAGCGATCGAAACTGACAGATGGGCGGCTAGAGCGACCAATACGGGTTATTCTGCTATTGTCGATCCTCGCGGTAATACTTTATGGATTTCTGGAATTAATACTTATGAAATTCATAGCGACACGATTTATAAACGGCGATCGCAAACTTTATATGTTAAATGGGGAGATTGGTTGACAATTGTTTTATTAGTTATAAGCATTATTAGTTATTTGTTTGGTTTTATTTATAAAAAGATTATTTATCGGAAAAAATTATGGCGATGAAACTTGAAAAAGTCGTTCCTTTTGGGAGATCTTTGGACGAGTATATAAAAATGTTTGCTCTCTCAGAAACCGATTTACAAAAAAGCATTCTTGGCGTTGGCGACGGGCCTGCAAGTTTTAATGCTCAAGCAACAAAAATGGGGAGAAATGTTACATCGATCGATCCCATTTATCAGTTTGAAAAAAAAGAAATTCGGACGAGATTTAATGAAGTTGTCGATAATATTATCGAACAAATTCAAGCCTCTCCTAATGATTGGGTATGGTCATATCATAAATCGCCTGACGATCTGCGGAACAATAGAATTAAAGCGATTGAAGCATTTATTAGCGATTACGATCGCGGGAAACAAGAAGACAGATATCAAATCGGAGAACTCCCCAAACTCAAGTTTCAAGATAATCGATACGAACTAGTTTTATGTTCGCACTTTTTGTTTTTATATTCCGAACATTACGATTATCAATTCCATTATGATTCAATCTTAGAAATGCTGCGAGTTGGCAAAGAAGTTCGTATCTTTCCGCTTTTAACGCTGATGTTAGAACGTTCTCCTTATTGCGATCGCATTGTTCGAGAATTGAGCGATCGAGGATATACAGTTAAGATAATTAAAGTTGAATATGAACTACAAAAAGGAGGTAATGAAATGCTCGCGATCGTTAATCCAAGTTTCCATAATAAGCTTAAATAATTGCTAAAAATCTCTCTGCTTTCTCATTTCCATCTTCTCAGTGTTCTCTGTGTCTCTGTGGTTAAATAAGATAAAATTTATTATTAACTTAAAATTATGTCTCCCAAACAAAAAAACTCTCAAAATCGCATATCCTATCAAGAATTTGGTACACCAGATAATTCAGCCGCTTTAGAACGCGCCGTACCAGAATTACCTCCCAACCAACAAAATTTACGAGTGCAAGCTTCTAAATCGGGACGAAAAGGAAAAACAGTTACAATTATTACTGGTTTTCAGTGCAAACTAGAGACTTTAGAAAAGTTACTCAAACAATTAAAAACACAATGCGGTAGTGGCGGTACGCTTAAAGATAATACGCTTGAAATTCAAGGCGACCACAAACAAAAAATCCTACAAATCCTAACCGAAATGGGATATAAAGCAAAAATTAGTGGGGGTTAATATGGGGAATGGGGAAAGTCGAAAGTCGAAAGTCGAAACTCGGAAGTCGGAAGTCGGAAGTACCGAACAAGAAAGGACATTTACTTTGAACTTTTTTTTGAACTTTAAACTTTGAACTTTGAACTTTGAACTTTGAACTATAATCACTGGTCACTGTAAAAGTGTCCCAGTCACCAATCCCTTTTAAGAAGATGAATTTCTACAAAAATCTGCTATTTTTTGAATTTCAGGCGCTGTTTCGCCAAACCATTTTCTATATATTGGATAAAGTTGTCTCTCGTTAATTATAGAGTTTACTAACTTGCGCCATTGAGGATCGTTGTTAGGAATAATCAATCCATAAGAAACACAATCTAAAGGTTCTTCAGGGATTAATAAAAAATCTCTATTTAAAGCTAAACCTTGTATGTTTGCTTCGCCGAGTAACAGAATACTATCGCTAGCAAACGCATCAATTCTATTTTGTCTGACAGCTTGTACACCTCGACGACGACCAGTAATCCCTTGAAATGCTTGAAGATTTGCCAATGGATATCTATCTTCGAGTAATCTTTGAGTAGCCGTATTGCGAAGAACGCCAAGAGTTAAATTGTTCAAACTGCTGTTAGTATCAATTGTTCTTTCATCTTCCGTACTAATTAAAAATTGCGTTCCAGTGACAAAAAAAGGATTGGAAAATTGAACATTTCTATTAGTTTTTGCATTAATCGTATTCGGTCCGCATTCAAGATGAATAATTCTATCTTCAATTAACTCAAAGCGATTGGTTAGCGTCGATTCAGCTAGTCTAATTGCTACGATTTCTCGTTTTGTTTCTTGTCTTACTTTCTCAACAATTAATTTAAATATATCGAGGCAAATTCCTCTAAAATTATTATCTGGATCTTTATAGCCAAAAGGAAAAGCATCCTCGCGAATTCCTAGCTTTATCAATCCAGTTTGCTCGATTTCTTGTATAACCGTTTCTTCCTGCGCCAAAAGGTTTAATGACGGATTAACAAAGAAGAAAAGACTAACTATCCATAGGAAAATTTTTTGGGTCATGAGGGTTATTCTCAAAAGTTTCTGAGATTATTTCAGTTGATGGTTCTGCTAAAACTAAATCGCTATCTTGAGAAATTTCCCAGCGATCCAAAATATCTTCAAACAATACTTCATAGACCCAAGTTTTCGCAACAACCGTTAGAGGCAAAGCTAATAATAATCCAAAAAAACCAAATGATTGAGCAAAGAAAATTTGAGCGAGTAATGTTACCGCAGGCAATAAAGAAACTTGTTTTGCCATAATGGTAGGCGTTAGCCAGTAACTTTCAACTTGTTGAATTAAAAAGTATAATACAAAAATTATCCAGATTTTCCCAGGAGAATCAAGAAGTGCAATAGTAATAGGAAAAATAACGCTTAATGCCGGACCGAGATTGGGAATTAAGTTGAGTAATCCCGCTAAGATAGCATGAACCAAAACTAATTTAATATCTAAAAGTAATAAGCCAATTCCGCTTAAAGTTCCAATAAAAGTGGAAGTAATAACAATACCTGTTAACCAATTTCCCAAGGCTTCTTCTGATGCCGTGAGAATTTCATCTGCTCGATGACGATAAAAAGAAGGAAAAAGAATTAAAAAAGCTTTTCTATATCCTTGAGGATTTACTAACATCATTAACGTTAAAACGATTACTAATATTATTTGAAAAATGACGGTCAAAGAATTAGAAAATAAAGCAAAAAAGTTTTGAAACAAAGCCGTTCCTAATGGCTGTAACTGGTCGATAGCATCGGGAACCGTTGGAAGTTGAGGCAACCAATCAATTTGAAATTGTTGTCTCTCTAATACAAGCAGTTCGGCGCGAAGTCTATCCCAAACTTTAGGAAGTAAAGCAATTAAATTTTGAAATTGTGCAATAAAAGGCGGGACGACAAGAATAAAAAATAAAAGAATAACGATAAAAGTAGTAATTAAAGTAATGGCGATCGCAAACTGTCTTTTAATCCCAAAGCGTTGTAAATAACGAGTAATTCTATTTAAGGCAATGGCAAAAACGATCGCCGTAAATACCAACAGCAATAATTGTTGAATTTTCCAAAGTATGTAAAGAGAAATAATCAGACAAAATAAACCGAGCCACTGACCAAATTTCACAATTTATTACTCTAGAATGTTTTTAGGCTTATTTTAATATAATTCAGGAATCGATGGACTAATGACTGACAATCTCATTCGTCTTTCCCAAGCGCAACTTAATCTGCTAGAAACCTGTCCGCCTCAATTTCAACGTGTTTATCTAGAACAACTCAGTTCTCCTCTGAGTACCCTGCAACAAGAAAAACTTGCGTGGGGAAGTCAGTTTCACCTTCTGATGCAGCAAAAGGAATTAGGATTGCCTATTGAATCTCTTTTAGAGGAAGACGAACAACTACAACGCGCGATCGCATCTTTAATCGATGCTACACCGGAAATCTGGCAATCGCGATCGGATATTTGGCGCGAAGCAGAACATTGTCGCACGCTTAATTTTCAGGGATATTTATTGACAGCAATTTATGATTTACTCGTCACCAATGAAACCAAAGCTACGATTATCGATTGGAAAACGTATTTGCAACCCGAAAATAAAACCAAAATAGCTAAAAACTGGCAAACGCGATTGTATCTTTATATTTTGGTAGAAACTTCTAATTACACGCCAGAAGAAATTTCTATGACTTACTGGTTTGTGAAATTGCCTACTCAGCCTCAAAGTCTAACTTTTGTTTACAATAGCATCCAACACGAAAAAAATCATCAAGATCTAAGCTACCTTTTAACTCAACTCGATTGTTGGTTAGAAGATTATTCTAAAAATGAAACGCCATTTCCCCATCGATC
>JALOOL010000332.1 GCA_025454425.1 Hydrococcus sp. Prado102
CATTTCTGTATTAACGCTAAATGTGTGGTGAGGATGGGGAATAGCTGAGGGACGAAACCCAACAATAAAATAGCGATCGCACTATGGAGAGAATTCCAGACGAAGCTGTTGTTGTTCGGGGTGGACGGAATCGTCCAGAAGATATTCAGTGATTCAAAATCTTATTTTCTCTCTCTTCCTCTGCGCCTCTGCGCCTCTGCGAGAGATTTTAAAATTAACAGCGAAAATCGTAATCTTTTTACCGACGAGATACAGCAGCATTATAAATTTTTTCGTTATCTTGAACTGATTTGAAAAAATCTACCACCGGACGCGGATAATCGACTCCAATCCTAACGTTAAAACGCTTTTGTTCTTCTTGGGATAATTTCCAAGGTTCGTGAATTTTATCGCCTGGAACTGATGCAAGTTCGGGCAACCAATACCTTAAATAATCTCCGTTGCGATCGTAATCTCTGGATTGTTTGGCAATATTAAAATAGCGGAAACCGCGAGCATCATTTCCTACGCCAGCCGTATAATTCCAATTCCCATAATTACTGCAAACATCATAATCGATTAAAAGAGATTCAAACCATTCTGCACCCATTAACCAATTAATGCCTAAATTTTTGGTCAAGAAACTTGCTACATTTTGTCTGCCTCTATTTGACATATATCCCGTAGCTGCTATTTCTCGCATATTGGCATCAACCAAAGGATAACCCGTCATTCCTTCTTGCCATAGTTGAAATCTCTCCCAATCCTCTTTCCAAGAAATATCTAATCCTTGCAATCCCGATAAATAGAAAATTTTGTTGCCATGTTTGGCACAAATAAATCTAAAGAAATCTCGCCAAAGCAATTCAAATACTAACCAATAAGTAGAATCATTTTTGATTCGCTCCGTTTCGTATTTCTGTACTTGTTCGTAGATGAAACGAGGCGATAAACATCCTAACGCTAACCATGCAGAGAATTTAGAAGAATAATCGCCTCCTAACATTCCATTGCGAGTTTCTTTGTAATTTTTGAGGTTATTTTTCTCCCAAAAATAATCATGGAGTCTAGCTAATCCTTCGCTTTCTCCTCCTTTGTATTGTATGACCGCTCTTTTGTCGAGTTCGGGTTCTTCAAGTCCAAAATCCGCTAGTTGGGGAATTTCACCGATTTCTATTTCTGGAATTGGTGGTAATTGTTGTGGCGTTGAAAAGGTAGGGTCAACTATCGATTTCTTTTCGACTTCTTTGCGAAAGTTAGTAAAAAGTTCGGGAAGGTGAGAGATTTCAAAGGGTAAGTTATCGGGATTATAAAGCGTGATTCCCCAGAAACTTTTTAGTTTTGTACCAATTTGTGATAAAGCTTGTTCGAGCTTTTTTGCAATAGCTAATTCTTGTGAAGTAACTTCTTCTTGATAGTAAACTTCATCGATGTTTAATTGTTGTGCGATCGCGGGTATAATTTTTTCTGGCAATCCTCTACGTATCACTAAATTACTGCCGAGTTTGTTTAGAGAGTTTCGTAAATCGGTAATGCTTTCTAGTAAGAATTTTGCGCGGTATTTACCCGTTCTAGGAAAGCCATAGGAAGTTTGTTTAAATTGTCGTTCGTCGAAGCAATAAAAGGGGATTATTTGTGCTTTTTCTTGTAGAGCTTGGTAAATAGGTTCGCGATCGTGTAGGCGTAAGTCGTTACGATGCCAGATTAAAATTCTTTTGGTATTCATGTTGGTAGATGCAGGTTATTTATAAAAGTTAGCATATTTTTTTCTCACGCAGAGAAGGCACGGGAGGCGAATTACTTCGCCTCATTGAGTGCCGTCGCGCGGAGGCGCAGAGAGAGGCGCGGAGGGTTTTTAGTAGTTATTTGGGGTTAATATCTTTTCGTTTTTGGGTGAAAAAGGCTATTGCTAAATAGATAATTGAATGTAGTAATAAAATTCCCCAATTTAAAAAGAGATTTGTCCAGGTTGCTTCGTAAACTGGCGACCCTTCAAAGGGTTGTGTAATTTTGGTTCCATCGAATAAAATAATCGGTTCTGGAACCATTTTATTGACATTAACAAGTATTCCATAAGCACCAATCAACCAGCGACTTAACATTAACCAGGATAGATATTTACCTATTCCTTCCATGTTAAATAATACCCCAGAAAAAATAATCTGAGGTAGTAATAAAATTGGTAAGGCGCTATTGGCTTGGGTGATATTTCTTACGCTAGCTGATACCATTAATCCCAAGCTAATAGACGCGAGTAAGGTCAGAAAGTTAGTAATTCCTAATCCGATAAACCAAGGTATTAAGTTAGATGGGGGAGATTTGAAGCCAATTAAAATAACGAGTGAGATTAATATAGTTTGTAAAATAGCTAATCCACCAAGAACGGATATTTTAGATCCTAAGTAAGCAGAGAGTTCTAAGTTTACTAATCTTTCTCGTATATAAATAGCAGATTCTTTGACGATTTCTTGTAGAGAACTTGCTAATCCTACCCAAATAGCCGCACAGGTAAAAACAAATAATACTCGCAATGCTAAAGGTGCTAAACTAGGGTCGCTACTCGCACCGAGAACTAATGGATGTTTGTCACGAATGGCAAGTGTAATTAAACTAATTCCAATGGGTGCTGTGAGTAAGGATAAGCTTAAGTTAATAGGATCTCTAAGTAAAATTTTTAGATAGCGTTGAGTTAAGATTGAGAGTTGTTGTAAGGACGATCGCTTGACTTTTTGAGGTAAATAATCATTTTCTTGAGCAATGTTACTCAGATGATTTTCGAGATAGGTTTTGTAGTAACTAGATTGACGAAATTTTTCGACTTCTTGAATAACTGCTTCAGGGGTTTCTAGTTTGATATAGATGTCAGCAAAATCTCCACTAGCAATTGAAAAAAAATCAATTGCTTCTTTAGGCAAACCAAAGTAACATAAATTGCCTCCAATTCCTAGAAAGACCACGCGATCGCATAAAGTAATATTAGTCGTTGCGTGAGTAACTAATATAATTGTGCGTCCTTCGTTTGCCAAATTCCGCAACAGTTGCATTATCTTTTTATCCAATCCTGGATCGAGTCCCGATGTGGGTTCGTCTAAGAAGAATAATTTAGGATCGGCTAATAATTCTACGCCAATACTAACTCGTTTAATCTGTCCGCCGCTAAGGTTTTTTACTAAGGTATCTCGTCGATCTAATAAATCAATTTGTTCTAAGGTTTTTTGGACGACTTCTCGCACGTTAATATCGCTAGGAAGTCTCAATTTAGCTGCAAAAGTTAAAACTTCTTCGACTTTTAAATCTTTATGAATAATATCTTCTTGGGGAACATAACCGATGAGATTGCGATAGATATTAAAGTTTTTGTGCAGGTTTTCCCCGTTGAGATAAACCGTTCCTTCGGTTGTCTGTTCGATTCCGATTAATGTTTTTAATAAAGTTGATTTTCCCGTCCCGCTTCCGCCAACTAAAGCGACAAATTGTCCGGGTTCGATAGGTAGAGAAATTCGATCGAGTATTTTAATATCTTGTCGATCTTTTCCTTTAACGACTCGCACTAAATTTTCAGCATCGAGACGTATATTTTCCCCGCGATCGACTAAAACTAATTCATCTCCTTGTAAGGTTAAAGTATAAGGCCCGATGCGAATCGTTACACCAGGAGACAAAACGGCCGAACCCGTTACTTTTTGTCCGTTAACAAAAATGCCATTTGTACTGTAATCAGTTAAGATATAACGACCTTGGTTATCGGTATCGATCGCGGCGTGACGGCGAGATATGGTAGGCGCATCTAAATATAAATTAGCACTCGGATCTCGTCCTATTGTCACCGAGCGATTTTTCAGAGAAATAAAGCGTTGATTCGGTTGATTAACTATCTGAGGATTATTAGCATTAAAGTAAGTAATTACAACCCAACTTTTAGGGTTTTGACCGACTCTAATTTCATCGCCGTGTTGTAAGCGATAACCATCTTTGGGAGTAATAATACTGTTGTTGATAAATAATCGATTCGTACTGGGATTATTACCGTCACCATCATAAATGTAATAGTCATTATCGACTTTACGAAAACAAGCTTGCACTCGACTGATAACTGCCCAATCTTCGGGTACGATAAGATCGGCTTGCTCTGGATCTCGTCCTAATTTGTGCAAACGTCCGATTAAATCTCGCGAAATCCGATCGCCTTGTTTATCTAAAATAATATAGGGATTTTTACTTATTACTGTAGCTTTAGTAGAGCGTTCGGTCATTTCGATGAAAGGATTTTAGATTTTGGATGAAAGGATTTTTCACGCGGATGAATCTGGGAGCTTGCGAACAAATCTCTTTTGGTTATCTTATAAAAGACACAACAATTAAAACTAAAAAAAATTTCCTTTATTAGCAGATTGTAATCGCGATCGCAATCTCAACGTCATAATTTTTAAAGACTTGTTGCGACCCGTAAACGCTAAGATGGGAGGAGTGACTAAAATCCGCTCGGTTAATCCAAACAATTTTGACCTACTAGTAGTATCGATTATTCAATATTTATTCCGATGGTAAAAACTCCTATATCCTCAACGCAAAAAGTTTCTAAAGTAGAGGGAATTAAAGAGCGCAGCAATCACTTACGAGAACCTTTAGCAACTCAACTATTAGAAGATACGACTCACTTTAGCGAAGATGCGGTTCAGATTCTCAAGTTTCACGGATCTTATCAACAAGATAATCGCGACAACCGAGTCAAAGGACAAGAAAAAGACTATCAATTCATGTTGCGTACCAGAAGCCCTGGTGGAAATATTCCAGCGCAACTCTATCTTACTTTAGATCGCCTCTCGGACGAATACGGCAATCATACGATGCGCGTTACGACTCGTCAGGGATTCCAACTTCACGGCATTCTTAAGAAAAACCTTAAAGCAACGATCGCAGCTATCTTGCGAATGATGGGATCTACTTTAGGCGCTTGCGGCGACATCAATCGCAACGTTATGGCTCCTCCTGCACCGTACAAAAATCGCCCAGAATATCAGTATGCTTGGGAGTATGCTAATAATATAGCCGATCTCTTGGCTCCACAAACAGGCGCTTTTTACGAAATTTGGCTCGATGGAGAAAAAATAATTAGTGCCGAAGAAGCCCCAGAAGTAAAAGCCGCAAGAGTACGCAACCACAATGGTACGGTTTTTCCCGATAGCGAAGAGCCAATTTATGGGGAACATTATATGCCCCGCAAATTTAAATGTACCGTCACCGTACCTGGAGATAATTCTGTCGATCTCTACACAAACGATGTTACATTGGTCGTCATGACCGATAATAAGGGAGAACTTGAAGGTTTTAACGTCCTAGCAGGTGGCGGATTAGGACGCACTCACAACAAAGAAGAAACCTTCACGCGCATGGCAGATCCTATCGGTTATGTAGCAAAAGAAGATGTCTACGACTTAGTAAAAGCCATTGTCGCGACTCAAAGAGATTATGGCGATCGCGCTAACCGCCGTCATGCGAGAATGAAATATCTCCTCGAAGATTGGGGAGTAGAGAAATTCCGCGCCAAAGTAGAAGAGTATTTTGGCAAAAAAGTCAATCCCTTCAAACCATTACCCGATTGGAAATACGAAGACTATCTCGGATGGAACGAACAAGGAGACGGGAAACTATTTTTAGGAATTTCCATCGAAAACGGTCGCGTAAAAGATGAAGGTAGCTTTCAGTTAAAAACTGCCCTACGTAAAATTATCGAGCAGTTTAATCTACCCATGCGACTGACTCCCAATCATAATGCCATTCTCTATGACATCGAGCCATCCCAGAAGCCCGTCATTGAAGATATCCTACACCAGCACGGCATTATTACAGATCCCAAGGAAATCGAACCGCTAATTCGCTATTCGATGGCTTGTCCTGCCTTTCCTACCTGCGGACTCGCGATTGCCGAATCGGAACGAGCGCTTCCTGGAATTATAGATCGCATTCGGGCGCTACTCGATAAAGTAGGACTAGAAAAAGAACATTTCGTCATTCGGATGACAGGTTGCCCCAATGGATGTGCTAGACCTTATATGGCAGAATTAGGATTTGTTGGTAGCTTGCCCGAAACCTATCAAGTATGGTTGGGAGGAAACCCCAATCAGACGAAGCTGGCTCAAGTTTATGAAGAGAAACTGCATATTTCTAACTTGGAAAGCTTTTTTGAGCCAATATTTGTTTATTTTAAGCAAAATAAGCGTAATGGCGAAAGTTTTGGCGAATTTTGCGATCGCGTTGGTTTTGATTCTTTGAGAGAGTTTTCTGCTTCTTACCAACTCGGAAGCTATAACAAGTCCAGCAAATCTCGCAGAAATCGCAAACATCAAAATCGAGTCAGCGTCCACGACGAAATGTTTGCTCGTTTAAAAGACGCTGCAACTCAAGAAGGCAAATCGATGAATCAAATCGTCGCTCAAGCGTTGGAAGCCTACTTTAAAAATCAATAAAGTTTCTAAAAAAAATCTGATTAGGGTGGGTTAACCTAATGTAATCCACCCTATAAAATTAGATTTCTTGGATAATTATAGGAACAGAAAAGGATGATAAAAATGTTATTTTCCTATAATCCTTTTACCGAAAATTTTGGGTTTAAAGCCCCGCCGTTCTACGGCGGCTTTGATTAATCCGTGCTAGAATGATTTATGTAGTTGGTCGTCTACGTAAAATT
>JALOOL010000055.1 GCA_025454425.1 Hydrococcus sp. Prado102
GTTGTCGGCGCCACCGTTAAAGCGGTCGACGGACCGGCCACCGCGTAGCGTATCGTTGCCGAATTCACCGCGAACTTCTCCGCCGGCGGCGTTGCTGACAACGCTGCCCAGGCGGCCATCGTAAGTATCGTTCGAGTCACCGAGCGCGATCGAACCAATCATTAAAGTAATAATTAATCCAACCTGGACTAAACCGAAGCGGAGGACAACGAAACAAGAGTTTGCGGCGATTTGAGATTTCAACGGTTCTTCCAATGGCATCCTCTGCTTTCGGACGCGGAGTATAGTACTCGATCAAGCGATTCTGCGATCGCGCTTCTTCGACATCGAGTTTTTTTCGACCTCCTGCACTTTTGCGCAAGGGATTCGACTGGCGCAAGCGCCACAATCCAACGCGGTCAGCAATGACTGAATCTAAGTTAAGCTGTTGGGCAGCTTTGAGCATTTCATCAGAACTGATGTCGCTCAATGCTTCTAGAGCTAGTAATACGATGTCCAAATGGGCTTTTATATTGTCCAACTGCTGGGCATCTGGCTCTTTGGGAAGCAATAAATCCTCCCGTCTGGGAGGGGATAAGGAAATTTTGGCGATCGGACTCATGACTATAGTTTAATTTAACAAAAAGGATATAAATGATTCGTTACCGATCTAGAAACGAGATGGCAATTGGCTTATTGTCTTGGTTCGTAAACTGTTATTAGTCTTCCTTCTGAATTATAAACTTCCACTCGTTTTCCAAGATTATTACTAAGGTTTTGTAAAGTACTTTCTAAACTCGAAAGGCGATTGAGTAAGTCGATTTGGATTTGTACGTTGCCATTCGCTCTTGCTTGAAGCGCTGTGTCCCAAACGTTTTGCGTATAAGTAGAAGTTAGTTGAATTTTTATAGCGCGTTCGTCAATGGTATAGCTGCAAATATTACTGTTTTTATCGCAAATTTTCGTTAATATCCCCTCGATTTGCTGATATTTCATCGCGCGATCGAGTGCTAGCGTATAAGTAGCTATTAATGGTTCGGCTTGGCGATATTGAAAGGTCTGGCGGGTAACTTGTTTAATATAGGTTAGCGCGATGCGCCAGTCGGATGCTGCTGCCGACCATTGTTGTTTTGTTTCGGCATTCTGGGCGCGTTTTGCTTGTTCTATGGCTCTTTGATAAAGATTAGTCGCCGATTCTTCTTGTCGCTGGCGCATTCCTGCTGAGAGTAGCTCTGAGGTATAAACTTTTATAAGTTGCCGAGTTTCTTGATAGACGCTGGTTTGTGGGGAAATCTCTCTAAGATGTTGAAGTGCGGTTTGCCAAATCGAGGAGACTTGTTGCCAATCTGAAGCCGTTTGCGCTGAGTTTTGGCGCATTTGGGCTACTAGTGCGGTTTCTTTGGCTGTTTGTAGCTTGACATTTGCGGTCTTTTGTGCATTATTTCTATTTTGGAGTGCATCCAAGTTTTTTTGATAATCATAAATTTTAACTTGTGCGATCGCCTGCCATTGACGCTCGCTTAGCAGGGGTTGTAAGGTAGCGATGGCATTTTGCCAAAGCGATCGCATTTCTTCCCATTGAGTAGAAGAATTTTGTACGAGCAAGATAGCGCGATCGGCTGTTTGAGTTGCGTCTATAATTGCCTTGAGGCTGTCTGAGTCGTGCTGATAATCTTTAATTAGCGTTTGAGCTTCGCTTCGATAATTCGACCATCCAGGAATTGCGTTTAAAGTTGCGATCGCTTCGTCTAATTCTTGTTTGGCGCTAACGATTTCTGGTTCGTCAGAAGAAACGCTTACCCGACTTAATGCTTGAGTTGCCAATTGTTGCGCCTGGGGAATTGCCGAACACTTACCAATAACGCAAGGACGAGTGAGTGCATAACTACTTGCCACAACAATAGCAACTCCAGTTGCTGCACCTGCAATGCTCATCCCAAGTGCGCCTTGATGGGGAATTTTTAGCAACCAAGATTTTAGTAAATTCTCTTTTTTTGACTCTAGCATATTACTATTGGCTGTTTTATCGCGAGCGCTTGGTGAGGTTGTTTGCAGCGATTGGTACAGCCTTTAGTGTAATTGACTCAGGAGGAAATTTAAAGTTTCAGAAGTTGCTTAACTCAAATAAGCGACGAGCGTGCTTCGAGCGATTGGGTTGTAAGATAGTAATGGCATTTTGCCAAAGCGATCGCTTGCATTATAAATTCCATTTATACTCAATGGTTATTCGTTAACTGAATTAACTCCCGAACCACCTCGAACAAAACCATTTTGTGTAAATTATGAAGACTTTTCAGGAAGTGCCGCGCGTATTCCAAGACCGATAAAAATACTTCCTGTAATCCATCGCACTTTGTCTGCAATAGCTTGACGGGTTTGAATCCATCTACCTAAAACGCCCGAAAAATATGCCAATGGAAAATAAGTTAACATCCTAAGCAACATAAAAACTGTACCCAAAACGAGCATCTGTAACTGAACGCTACCTGCATTGAAATCGACAAACTGGGGCAAAAATGCTAGAAAAAACAGTGCTGTTTTTGGATTGAGGATGCTGGATATAATACTTTGTCGCAAAATTATAGCTGTTTCAATCTTTTATCCCTCTTTCTGGTTGCTTACCAATAATGCCAGCTTAACAAGAATGTTGAGGTGTTAGCCGTCCTCTGACTCCTTCAATTAATTACGCGACGATTGAAACGCGATCGCATTTATCTCTCAAGTTTATTTTAAGAGTTACTTTATAGATAGCCTCTTACATTTGAAATGAAAATGACATTTCTTTTATGCAAAAAGTCCTTTTTGTTGGTAAAGACACCATTAAAGTTCGTGCGTTGCTTGTCAGTCAAAGCATTAATATAAAAGCCTTAGAAAAAGAAGATTGTTTGGCACTCGATCCTTTAGTACTAGAAGCTGGCGAGGATGGCTGCGCTATTGTCTTTCGCTATGGCGCGATCGTACTCTTTAATCTAACTCATGAAGAAGAGGAAAAGTTTCTAGAGCGCTTGAAAGTGCTTATCTCCGCCTCGGTTTACCCTCCTGAAGTAGAAGAAGTAGAAATTCATCGGGATATTACGAGTAGCGGAAAAGTTGAAGGCGGTAATATTTTGCTACCAGAATTTAGCCTCAAGGGGTTACAAATCGTAGCAGATATTTTAGCGAAAAGCGTTATTCTAGCTTACTACGAAGTTCAAATGGCGAAAGCGTTCGATCGCATCGAACCATTTGCCATGAGCTTACAAAATATTGAATGGACTCGACAACAAGTTCGAGAATTGCTCAAACAACTCGGCAATACTTTATCTATTTTGCATAAAATGGTCGGTCGAGTCGAAATTATCGATAAACCAGAATTACTCTGGGATTATCCCGATTTAGACCAATTTTATCGGCGATTGGCAAATGAATATGAAGTTCGAGAACGGCATTTAATTCTCGAACGCAAGCTGACGCTGCTATCAGACACGGCAGAAACGGCGCTAGGCTTGCTACAGCACAACAGTAGTATGAGAGTCGAATGGTATATCGTCATTCTCATTGTTGTAGAAATTATCTTATCGATATACGATCTCGTGTCTAGAGGTTAACAATGCAAAATGGTGCGCAATGTCCACCTTTTGATAGCTACTAATAAATGTTTGGGCGCACGCCATGCGCCCCTACAGTAACGGATTACTTTTCGATTCTCAATCTTTGAGTCACCATCGTCATCCCATCGCCACGTACTACAATCGCCGAAAGCCAGCGATTGCCGGGTTGAGCGGGTGCTTTTGCTCGTTTAAACAGTCCCCCAGCTTGCAATAATTCTAAATTTACCGCACCGGGTTTGAGATAGCGATCGCCCTCAACTTGTTCGTCAATTGCTACTCCAGCAAGCAAGTCGTTTCCCAAGGGTTCTTGTACGACGACATCGAATTCAAATTCTTCGCCGACGCTAACCGTTTCTGGCAAAATGATTTCGACGACGGGGGGTTTGTTTCCAGAGGTAACTTCTGTCTTTTCTGAGAGAATTTCCTGGCGCACGAGTTTCTGATTCTGGAAGTATTGACGAGATCTAATCGTCGATTTGAGTTGCATCGCTCTTTTCTTCTGCTTGCCAGTTCCTGTGACAGTAGTGACTGTTTCTGCAACTAATTCTTGTCCGGTATTTTCCCAAGATAAAAGTTCGGTCTTGTATTGTACGTTATCGTAGCGCTGCCAAAATTGCGCGATCGCTTTTTCTAAACTTGCATAATTCAACCCATCAGAATTCTTAAAATCAGAACTGTAAAACTCCATCACCTTTTCAATATCTTTCTGATTAGCCGCCATCTCCATTTGCGTTAGCGACGTTTTTAACTCCGGCGGTGCAGTTTCTGGACTTTCGGCGACGCTTACCATAGCACTACCTATAGTAAGACTAAGACCGAGAAGAAACGCGATCGAAGTGCGAGCTTGTTTGGAACAAAAGGGAAGGCTAAGCGTTCTAAAATTTCTCATCAGCGATCGGTTGAATAGTTGTTACTAATTTCTATTCATTTTAATTGTAAGATTTACATTTTCCTCGATAACAGTTGTAACGAAAACACCAATGCGATTACTTATAGCAGCAAGCGGCACAGGCGGTCATCTCTTTCCTGCCCTAGCAGTGGCAGAGCAACTCGAAGACTATAAAATTGAGTGGTTGGGCGTTCCCAACCGTTTAGAACAAACCCTAGTCCCCTCTCAATATTCCTTAAATACTATTCCAGTCGAAGGGTTTCAAACGCGCTTGAGCCTCAAAACCGTAAAAATTTTGTTGGGTTTAATCAGTTCGGTTGTTCGAGTACGACAGTTAATTAAAACCCATCAAATCGATATCGTCTTTACGACAGGGGGTTATATTGCCGCTCCTGCTGTTGTTGCTGCTCGCTTGCAAGGCATTCCCGTTATTCTTCACGAATCAAATTTTCTCCCTGGCAAAGTAACCCGTTTGCTCAGTCGTTGGTGTCATACAGTTGCTTTGGGATTTGCAGGCTCGTCTCAATACCTCAATAATGTTAATACTTGTTGGACGAGTACGCCTGTACGCTCTCAGTTCCTCGCGCCCCAAACTTTGGATTTTCCTATCCCTGATGATGCCCCTTTAATCGTCGTCGCAGGCGGTTCTCAAGGAGCCGTTGCTCTCAATCAAATGGTACGTCAGTGCGCTCCCGTTTGGTTGGAAGCAGGGGCATCTATCGTCCATTTAACCGGGGAAAAAGATCCAGAAGCAGATAGCTTCGCACATCCCCAGTATTTTTCTTTGCCGTTTTATCAAAATATGGCTGGGTTACTACAAAGGGCTAATTTAGCCATTAGTCGTGCGGGTGCGGGAACTTTGACCGAATTAGCCGTTACAAAAACGCCTGCTATTTTAATTCCTTATCCTTTTGCAGCAGAAGATCATCAAGCTTTCAATGCGAAGGTTTTTGCCGATGCTGGGGCAGCTTATATGTATCGTCAGGCAGAATTGACTTCAGAGTTGTTAGAGACACGGGTATTAGAATTGTTGAAAGTTCCCGAAAACTTGTCCCAAATGTCCCAAAAAATGGCTGACCTAGTGTTAATTGATAGCGCGCAACGGCTAGCCGATTTGATACGCCAAGTTAGTTCTAAGTGACTGGTGACTGGTGATTGGGGATTGAGGAATGGGAAATGGGGAGAGGGGATTGGGTAAAGGGTAATTTTTTGTGTATTTTTCCTCCTTGTCCCCCAAGTCTACCTTGTCTACCTTGTCTTCAAAAGTCCCCCTTGCCTTCCGAAGGACGCTTAGCGATTTGCCTGTTGTGCGTTAATGATTTCTCTAAGTCTAGCAATACGATCGCCCGTGTCTGGATGAGTACTCAAAAAGGCTGGTGGCGAAGGTTGGTTGCGTAATTTTTCTAAAAAGTCAACCATAGCAATCTGAGGATAACCCGTTCTAGCTAGCGTTTGAATTGCCAATCGGTCTGCTTCGTATTCGTCTTCGCGACTGCGAGGGCGGTTGAGGGCGAATTCTACCCCTAATTGTACTAGCGTACTGCTATCGACTCCCGCTGCCGTTGCTACTCCTTGAGCGACTGCGGCTTGTCGCATCTGTTCGATAGCGTGGCGAGAGGCGATATGACCGATTTCGTGAGCTAAGACTGCGGCTAGCTGTGCTTCGTTATCGACGGTATTTAGTAAACCCGTGGTAACGTAGACAAAACCGCCCATAGTAGCAAAAGCATTAACGCTGCGATCGCGTACTACTTGAAAGGTATAAGGGATATTGGGACGAGTACTATTTTTTGCCAACCGCTGACCGATGCGATTGACGTAACGATTAACGCTAGCATTGCGATCGAGTTGAAATTCTCGACCTACAAGTCGATCGTTTATCTGTTTGCCAAGTTGAACTTCTTCTTCATCGGAAATATTATACAGTTGTACGATTTGCGTTCCCCGAATAAATAATTCAAACCAAGGAACTGCTACAGCAGTTTGAGGCGTGCCGACACTAATTCCCAAGGCAACTGAGAAGCTTATTAATGGATAATACCAATTACGATAACGACGAATCATTTTTTATTAATTAATTTGTAATTAAGTGTTTTATAAAATTCGATCTCATCTATTTGAGACGCATGATTCTTTCTTTTATTATAATAAAATTGATAATAATAAGTTTTTTCATCTTTCTAACTATAGATTTTTATGTTCTTTCATTGGTCGGATATCAATTTTCTTTTTAAGTATGTGAGAATAGTTAATTATCTAACAGTTCTGATTTGAGCGAATAATAGCTAAAACAACTAAAAAACTAAAAAATTTAGATTGCGATCGCGTTTACTTAATCTCTCTATAAGCCAACTAATGAATATTCATACTGATACCCGTATTCCTTTTCCCCGTTCTCTTGTCTATGCTACCTATCGCGATAAGTTGGTTGAGATTGTTCCCTATTTGCAAAACGTGCGTGCCCTTGAAATTAAATCGCGTCATCAAGAAGGAGCAATTCTTCATAGCGTTTATGAATGGCATGGTGGCGGCGAGATTCCCCACTTGGCGCGGGCTATTTTAAGTGAGAATATGCTTTCTTGGACGGAATACGATCGCTGGAATGAAACAGACTTTACGGTAGCTTGGAAAATTGAAACTCATGCGTTTACCGAAGCCGTTTTTTGTTCGGGACACAATCATTTTCTCGAAGACGGACAGACAACTGTAATTGAGAGTCGCGGACGATTAATTATCGACCCCAAACATATTAAAGGGTTTCCTCATTTCCTAGTCGGTCAAGTTTCTCATCTAGTCGAAGATGTTCTTGGGCAAAAGATTCAACCCAATCTATTACAGATGAGTGAAGGGGTACGACTTTATTTAGAAGAAGAAAAGTTAAACGTTGCATCAGAGTAAATCGATAAGGCTTTAGCGTCCGCTCAATTTGACCATGCCGATTCCTCCAAAATACAATCCCAACACTGCACCTGCAAGCAATGATTGAGTTAGCGGGTCGGTAGAAGGCGTAATTACTGCACCTAGAATAACGGCTCCGAGGATGACACTGCGCCAACTTGAGAGCATTTGTTTTGAGGAAACGATGCCTAAATAGCCTAAAATCAACTGAACGATGGGAATTTGAAAGGCTAATCCCGTACTGAACATCAATAGCAATATAAATTCAAAATAGCGATCGATTGACCACGATTGTTCTACGACATCCGCACCATAAGTGATAAAGAAATTAAGCGCCGCTGGAATGAGTAATTGATAAGCAAATGCCAATCCCGCAAAAAATAAAACGCTCGATCCCAATACGACAGGTCCTAACAAGCGACGTTCGCGACGAGTTAATCCTGGTAAGACAAACTGAATTATTTGATAAAGAATGAAGGGACTGGCAACCAATATTCCACTATAGCCAGCGACTTTGAGAGAGACAAAAAAGAATTCTCCAGGAGCGAGTTGTAGAAATTTTACATCGCCCGCAGGAACTTCTAACAATCGAACCAATGGCTTAACGGCAACAAAACAGCCAATCATTCCTACTGCGACAGCAATTAATGAATAAAAAATTCGCAGGCGCAATTCTTCGAGATGGTCGAACAACGACATCTCCGCTTCATCGGGAATTTCGTCGAGATAAGGATTGGAATCTTCTTGGGGTGCGGTTTCTAGTTTTGTAGAAGCCATATTTGCTGTCGTCGATAAGGGCTTGTGATCCATTGTACCGAGAGACGGCTTTTAACAGTGACCAGTGACCAGTTATCAGTTATCAGTTATCAGTTATCAGTTACCAGTTACCAATGAGAAATTGCCGACTGTTTATCTTTCAAATTTAACTTGACGAAGCGCTAGTTAAGCAATCAAGACAGATTTATAACGCTATCTAATTTGAGACTTTGAATTTTTCTATATTCCAAAGCTGCTATTTGCGATCGCGCTCCTTCTTTTTCGCATCCTTCTATGTGTAGAATTGTAACAAGTATGAATAAAACTTAAGATTCTAATTCCTCTAACCGTTAACTGAGAATGACCTTTTTTAACCCTACCGAACCGATTATTCGTCGCAAACAACACGCTTTAGATTTTCAAGATCGTCAAGGACTTCTACACCTGCGCTTAAAAATTAAAAATACGATTTTATTTTCAAACCTTTATACTCGTATCGACCAAGTTTTTGTAGTCTGGGGGTTAATTTCAGGAGCAATATTCATTACAGGTCAGTTTGCACCGATTAGCTGGGTTACACAAGCAATTTTCTGGTCGGTTCTCACTGTTGTAGGGACGATAGTTACCATCGGACTGACTCATTTTTGGGTAGCAGTCGAACGCCTGCAATGGATACTCTATAGCTGGGTCGTCTTAATGTTGGTTGGCGTAACCATTACCGATTTAGGAATCTTTTTAGGATGGGGACAGGTATTATTGCATCTGTCTCATTTGTGGTTGGGATTGTGTGGGATCGGATATTTTTGTACTGGAATAGGATTGCGATCGCGTGCTTTCATTCTTTCTGGCATTATTCACGCATCTGGCATTGCACTCTTACCCCATGTAGCGGGATGGCAGTTTTTGACGACTGGGTTAATTATGGTGGCTAACTTACTTGTGTTTGCCGAAACGCAATGGGATATGCGCCTTCCCATCGAAAATTACGCGCTGCTTACAGAAGAACAAAAACAGTTTAATTACCAGCAACAACAGTTAAGAGAGGCTATCAATTAATATAACTTCGAGGACAAGCGATCGCGCTAGCAGAAGGAAGCGGAATAGTTTTGACAATTTGTGAATGCCACTGTTGAAATTGCTCTATTTTAATTCCCGAACCGACGATCGCATCCTCATCAGTTAACCGAATTAAACCATTTATCCCTACCAATCGACTTTCTTGGTCTAAAACTGGGCCTCCGCTCATTCCAACTCTTACTAAGTTCGTATAACTAAGAGAATAACCCGATGGCAGTTGAGAATCGACTTCGGTTAGCTGTCCTGGGGAAGTAAAAAAAACGCGACTTTGCAACATCCCGCCAGAATTTGCCCATCCACCAACATAGACAGTTTGAGAGGGACTCAGTTGTTTAGAATCGCCCAATCGAGCAACAGAATAGGGGACGGCACTTTTGAATAGAAAAATTGCTAAATCTAGGTCGGGTAACGCTCTAATCGTGTCGGATTTAATAGAATAGCATTTGCCATCGGGAGCTACAATTGCGTAACTGCCAACATTTTGTAAAACATGAGCATTGGTAAGAACTGTGTAAGTCTGTCCCCGACGTTCTACCATAACTCCACTTCCTCTAGCAGTTCCTTCTATACGAACCGTAATTTGTTCTGCGGCTTCTTTTACTTCTGTTTCAGAAGCTAGAACGGGTTGTAGGTAGATTGCGATCGCCATAAAAGCTAGAATAGATTTTTCACAAAAGTCGGGTAAAGAGAAAACTAGACTTTTGTTTTTAATTTTTTTCTTAAAACCTTTATTACAGTTAGAGTTGGCGCTCTGTGCTGAAAGTCTAACAGACTGAAAAAATTTTAACAATGAGAGCATAAAGTCAATCGGATGATGAATGCCGAATTATGAAAAGCTATAAATAAATATTGTTGCTCGAAATGTATTCAGAATTCATTAATGCGATCGCACCTTCAATTATCTCTATAAGTTTTAGGCGTGACACCTGTATGCTTGCGAAACTGCGCGGTAAAGTGACTCTGGCTGCTGAATCCACATTGAAGGGCTATTTTTGCGATCGCGCTATTGCTCTGCTTTAATAATAACTTTGCCCGTTCTATGCGCTGTTGGATGACATATTGCCAAGGCGTAACTCCCATCGATTGCTTAAAAAGACTAACAAAATAATACTGGCTCATGTCTGCTATTGCTGCTAAATCGGCAAGTTGAATATCGCGATCGCCTCGATCGCGAATATAATCTAATACTTGTCGCAGTTTAGAATAAGCTAATCCTCCTTCGTATCCGTGCAATTGGATAGGACGCGAGATATAGTTTCTCAGCAGATGAATCGCTAAAATGTTCGCCAATGAGTCTAGATATAGCTTGCTACCCAATTGCTGTCGTTGCATTTCGGTTAGAATTGACAGTGCAATGGATGCAAGTTGCAGATCGCGCGCTTTTAGGACGCTGAGGAGTTCGAGGCGATCGCAATTGAGGCAATCTGTTTCTAGTGCAATTCTTTGCAGAAATGTTGGATCGATAATAAAAATTAAACTTTCATCAGTGCTTTCCCACGCACCAAATGAAGAAGCTTGCGCCGGAATGAGAAGCATTTCTTCTTTGAATAAAGGCCCATCGTACTCGCGTCCATCAATGCGAGTAATTTGACGAGTTCCGTCACTCAGTTGAAAAGCCAGCAAATGATGCGTGAGTCCGTTATGTGCTTGAGCTTCGCTTGGTGGCTCGATTTGATGTTCTACTATTATTTCGCCTGCATGGAGAGTTTGACGCGATCGCACCCACTCATCTTTCATCATACTTGATGGATGGATAGCCGATTGGGAAGACATTAATTTATCCTCAAAACGCGATCGCAATTTAGAGGTTAGCATTTTTATTCGCAAAATCGAAAGATTTTGATAAATTTCACAAAAAACTGAAAGACAAAATCCAAGCAATTTGTCGATAATCGATCCCGATGAATCTGTAGCGCTAGCGCCGAGTACTTATGCACAAAATTGCTATTTTGTCAAAAATTTTAATTTTGTTCGGGTTTTTAAGTTTAACAAGTTGTTTGTCAATTAATGGCGATCGCGTTGGTGAAACCCATCAAACCAAGGATGAGAAAGATATTTCCTTAAATTGGTTTGCCTCGTCCGCACTCAAAGAGACGGATATTATTTCTTCTTCAGAAGCTAAGCTATTTGTCATTAACGCCTATCAAACTCTGGATGACAAAATTTTTGACCCTGCATTTAAAAAAGAAGAACGAAAACAGCAACTAAAGGAGTTAATCGCCAAGATAGAAACGAAACCTCAATGGTCGAGGTCAGAAATCACAAAAATACTAGATTTGCAATTAAAAAAACTAAAAATATCCCATGTCAAAATTTTAGATCCGGTTGAGGGAACGAATTTATTTCGTTTATTTGAAGGAGCGCCTCAAATATCGGATGGCGCCGAGCCAGCAGTTTCAACCGAAATAAGAGGTAGTCTTGGAATTATGCGAATTAAAAGTTTTATTGTTCCTCAAATTAATAAAACTGCGATCGCGCAAGCAAAAGCTCGACTCTCCCAAGCCAAAGTAATTCTTTTAGATTTACGCGGGAATGGCGGCGGTGATATTCCTAGCTTTATCGAAGATATTGTTGGCGCTGACAAGATAATGTCAACAGATAGAACTCGCAAAGGTTTAAAAGTGAAAGAACCTTATATTTATCGAGGCTACTATGACGATCTTAATGACGAAGCAGGCATTCAATTATTAGAAGAAAAAGGTTATATTCAGTGGCGAACCCGATTCGAGGCGAAGAAAGATCCAAGACCTTATTTTATCTTGGTTGACGATCGCTGTGGTTCTGCGTGTGAGTTATTTGCCGCGATCGCTCAAGAAAATGAAAGCGCTAAGATCGTAGGAGTAAGAACAATGGGTGCATTGCTTGTAGGCGAAGCTTTTAAGCTAAAATGGCAAGGTTTTGCGCTCGTTGCTCCAACTGCGCAAGTCTTCTCTCCTAAAGGCAATATCATTGAGGGTGTAGGAGTCGAACCGGATATTCAGATTCTTGAATGTAAAAATAATGGCACTCAGTGTCTCGATCGGGCAATTGAAGTCGTTACAACCCATAAGAGATGAATATTAAGATTTTACTCGCTCGCGATCTTCAAAAGAAGCGATCGCGGTGCGTAAAGTTAAATAAATGCGATCGCTACCGATTTTTTCAAGAAAATGTGCGCGTTTAAGCTGAGCGTAGAGATCTTGTTTGACTCGCGTCAAGGCAAAAGTAATGCCGCCAGAGGCTAATTCATGCCGTAATTCTTCTAACATATCAACAGCAGTAATATCGAGTTCGACAATTGCTGCTGTGTCGAGTACAAACCATTCTACAGTCGTTTTTTCTGCCTCGATCGCACTCAGAGCGCGTCGCTTAAAATTTTCTGCATTAGCAAAACATAGAGGCGCATCGTAACGATAAAGGATTAAACCCGGTATAGTCTTAGCTCCTTCCCAATCTTCAATATCGTGAAATCCTGGCAATCCTGGAACCTCTCCTAAAACTGCGTCGTGCGGACGTGCCAAACGAGCAAACAAATCGATAACAGATAAGCCTACTGCAACGGCAACGCCTACTAGAATATCTGTCATGACAACGCCAAGAGTTGCGATCGCAGCTAAGACAAATTCGCTTTTACGAAATCGCCATAACCTGCGAAATTCTGAGATTTCAATGAGTTTTGTAGCGGCATAAATAACGATCGCGCCCAAAGCAGCATTGGGAAATTGTGCCAAAATCGGACGCAAAAATAATAACACGCAGACGATCGCAATCAATGCTACCAAGGAAAATACTTGCGTCTTGCTACCCAATGAGTCTCCTATAACAGTACGACTCCCGCTACTGCTGACAGGAAATCCTTGCATAAATCCGTTGGCTAAATTGGAAGCGCCTAACGCTAATAACTCTTGGTTAGCATCAATTTTGTAGCGGTTGCGAGAAGCAAATGCTCGTCCTGTTAATACATTATCTGAATAGCCGACGATCGCAATCCCAATAGCAGAAGCAACGAGTTGCTGCATTTCTGGAAGCGAGACGTTTGGCAAGGCAAAGCTAGGTAAACCTGCTGGGATTTCTCCAATTACCGCTACTCCTTGTTCGTCGAGATTCAATAAAGTTACTGCTGTTGTTGCTAGTAACACCGCCAGCAACGGGGCGGGAGAAGTCGGAAAGCGGCGTTGCACTAAAAACAAAAAGCCTAAAACGAGTATTGCTAATGTGAAGGTTGGGAGGTGGATTTGTGGCAATCTGTTGAAAAATTCCGCTATTTCCCCCAAGACGGTATTCGCCTCCAAGTCAATGCCGCCAATCTTGCCAAGTTGTCCCCCTATCATAATTAAGGCTACCCCAGCCATATAGCCGATTAAAATTGGTTTCGATAGCAAGTCTGCTAAAAATCCCAATCGGGCAACATAGCCGATAATGCACGCTAACCCTACGATTATGGCTAATAGGGATGCTAAACTGGCATAGTCGCTGCCATTAGCGGCAACTAAAGGCGCGATCGCTGCTGCCGTCATTACTGCTGTCGTCGATTCCGGCCCTACCGAGAGTTGGCGAGAAGATCCAACTAAACTATAGATTATCATTGGCGGTAAAATTGCCCACAAACCCGCTACGGGTTCTACGCCAGCCAATTCTCCATAAGCCATGCACTGCGGAATTAAATAAGCTGCTACTGTCACGCCTGCGAGTACGTCTCCTCGCAACCAAACGCGCTTGTAAGACAGCAACCATGTCAATCCTGGCAGCCAAGATGGGATTGCTTTATTGTCGTTCATTTTGGCGATCGCGATCGCTCCGATGTCTTAATTTTTTATTAACTCTATTTTAATTAAAAATTAACCAAATTTTGATTGTTGAGTAGAACCTTTGTATTAATTCTGGGAGCAAGTGTTATGACATTTCTTTTTCCTAGCGAGTATTTCAACAGTGGCAAAACCTGTCGATAGATAAATTAAAGAATCATAATAGTAATTGAACTCGGCGAACATTGCCCTTAGATAAAGCCGACAGAAGGAGAGATAAGCGACGATGAGTTCTTGGATGTGTGATGGCGTACCCAAAGATGGTAACTCGTATCCCAATGCTTCAGCGCACGAACCCTACGAGAATACGAGTCCTGACTGCGTTGTCTGCGGTTTGCCCAAGGAAGCAATGCAACCGAGTACAAAAGTTCCCCGCAAGACAGTTTATGTAGGAACCGACCAAAAGAGCCAAAACCCCAAATGGCTCATTCCTGCGATCGTTGTAGGAGTTGCTTTATTAGCGGCTGGGGGCGGATTTGGCATCGTTCGGATGCTGATGAGCGATCGCGCGTCAACGCCAACAGAAACCCCGATCGAAACGACAACACCCGCTCCTGTTGTGGGTGGATTTGCCAGCGAAAACGCAACCAATGCGCAACTGCTTTCCCAAGGAGAAAAAATCCTGCTCGATCCTACCTCCCAAAAGCAAGCAGGAGCAGATGCCTTTGCTAACAAAGATTGGGATAGCGCGATCGCATCTTATCAACAAGCCGCCGATAACAATCCCAACGATCCTGAAGGTAGAATTTATCTTAACAACGCCCAAGCGAGAAAAGCTGGAAATCCTATAACCATCGCCGTTGCCGTTCCCATTACCCCGTCTCCCGATTCGGCAAAAGAAGTCCTCAGAGGCGTGGCTCGCGCTCAGGAAGAATTTAACCAATCAGGTTCGGGAAGGCTCTTAGAAGTCGTTATAGCTAACGATGCGGGCGCTTTACAATCGGCTTCTTTGGCACAAGATATTATTAATGCGCCTGACGTATTGGGAGTATTGGGACATGGAATCGATCCAGGTTCGCAACAAGCGCTGAGAAAGTATCAAAGTGCGGGATTAGCCGTTCTTTCTCCCTTGACGATTAGCGTCGATAGCGGTCAGTCTACCCTAAAAACCATTCCCATCGACCAAAAAGCCAATGAGTTATTTGGAAGTTATCTACAAGCCGTCAGTAAAACTTTAACCGATTACGCCAATAAAAACTCATCACCTTTATCGGTTGTCGTTTTTTATAACTCCGATAGTGCCTACAGCGAAAAACTTAAAGAACAATTTGTCAAGGCAGTACCGCAAGTTCGAGGAAAGTTAATTAAAGAAATCGATATAATCGATAGTGGCTTCAATGCCGATACAGAAATTGCCAACGCCGAGCAAAGCGGAGCAACAGTAGCCTTTTTAGCGCTCAGTAAGAATAAAGTTCCTGTTGCGATCGCGATCGCGACGGCTAATGCTAGCGCTACATCTCCTCTAGCACTCTTAGGAGGCGACGAACTCTACAATGCCGATATACTCGTTCAAGGCGGCGATGCAATACAAGGAATGACCCTTGCAGTTCCCTGGAGTTTTCAACCCGGCGATCCCTTCGCTCAAGATGCCATCCAAAGCTGGAAAGGTAGGGTTAGTTGGCGCACGGCGACGGCATACGATGCTACGAAAGCACTCGTACAAGCTGTCAGTCAAGATCCCAATCGTGCTGGCGTTACTCGCTTACTTGAGGCAGGAATGTCCTTGACGGGTAGTACGACTAACTTTAATATTTTCAACGAGGTTCCCCTTGTAAAAGCCGT
Source organism: Hydrococcus sp. Prado102 (assembly GCA_025454425.1). Classification (GTDB taxonomy): domain Bacteria; phylum Cyanobacteriota; class Cyanobacteriia; order Cyanobacteriales; family Microcystaceae; genus Hydrococcus. The sequence goes on from JALOOL010000055.1 coordinate 15,756, forward strand.
ACCAGGATCGGGCGGCCCGCCGGGGTCTAAATATGAATTTGCCTCGGTTCGATAACGGTTAGAAGACGACTTACAATTTATTTTGACCAGTAATTCCTTGATAGTACAGGAAAACGGATGTATCCGTGGAATTAATCCAAAATCCAAAATCTAAAATCGGATGACCTATGGAAGCTATTTATATTCCGCAACTCCTCAAAAAGCCAGCGAAAAAAGAGAATTTAGAAATTCAAGAATTTATCCCCAACTTAGAAACCTTGACTCCGGTGCGAGGAAATATGACACTCAGCCATCGGGGAAATTTTCTGGAAATTTTAGCTCAAGTCGAAACGATTGTAACGCTAACGTGCGATCGCTGTCTCAAACAATATAATCGCCGTCTATCGCTCGATACTTCTGAAATTATTTGGCTAGATAAAGATAACGAGCGAGAAAAAACGTTGCCTTTAGAAAGAGAAGTTTCTGTGGACGATTTATCGGAAACCCTATCTGTCGATGGCTATTTTGAACCCGATACCTGGTTGTACGAACAATTAAGCTTGCTTATGCCATTGCGACAATTATGTTCTCAAGACTGTCAGCCACCCGCCGCAGTTGCTCTACCAAACGAGCCTCACATCGATAGCCGTTGGGCATCTTTGGAAGCTTTAAAGAAACAATTGTTGGAGTAAAAAGATAAGTGCGATCGGCATTCTTTAAATCTCATCCGTTTAATATGTTGTCCGACTACTTAGCTTAATCTGCGTTTTAAAAATACGAGAACTTCCTTTGAAGTAAGATTAATCTGAGGAACGCCATCGACAGCTAATAGCCACCGCTCTCCTGCTTGATAAAGTAGCCAACGCTCGATTTTCTTCTTGGGGTAAATTGACCAGTTCCCCTCGCTATCTTGTTCGTGGGGAAACCCCCAAGCTTGAGCTTGACCCAAGATTTTCTCGTTCATAAATAGATTTGCGTTTTTCCTTATCCCAAAGCATTAAAGGGAGAATGGGGACAAGTCCCCATTCTCCCTGACTTTTGTTCTTTTATCTCATCTCAATAAAGACATAATTCGATCGCGATTTTTAAAAATTGGGATACAGTAGTCATAATTATTCTTACAACATTTCAATTTTATTTGATGAAAGCAATTCTCTCTCATCCATCAACAGATATTGTTTTAGGATTTCATGCCCTGTCCGATCCAATCCGGCTTCGGGTATTGGAATTGTTGCGATCGCAAGAACTATGCGTGTGCGAGTTGTGCGAACAATTGGGCACAACCCAATCAAAACTCTCTTTTCACTTGAAAACTCTCAAAGAAGCCGGATTAGTACGCTCTCGCCAGGAAGGGCGATGGATTTATTACAGCTTAAATCTAGCTCAGTTTATTGCGTTAGAAGAGTATCTGGCTTCTTACCGCCGTTTCAGCCCTATCTTACCCGCTCGGAATTGCTCGGAACCGAATTAATGTATCAAATTTTTTAATAATTTTGTTTTTTATATAAGCCATCAATTAACTTGACATATCAATTTTTTTTGAAATAAACTGAATCCGTAAGCCAAGTTTCAATCCCAAGAAGAATCCTAATGAGTTCAAAAAATCCTCAAGCCAACACCTTACCCGTTCAAGCTGGGAATAATTTGAGTTTTTTTGAAAGATACCTCACCCTATGGGTATTTTTATGTATCTTAGCTGGCATTGCACTCGGTCGAATGTTTCCAGGTGTAGCTGTCGCTCTTGATGCCATGAGCATCTATCAGGTATCGATTCCCATCGCGATTTGCCTGTTTTTCATGATGTATCCCATCATGGTGAAGATTGACTTCACCCAAGCGACGAATGCCATTCGCGCTCCCAAACCCGTCATTCTTACCTTAGTGGTGAACTGGTTAATTAAACCATTTACGATGGTAGTCTTTGCGCAGGTTTTCTTAGGATGGCTATTTCGTCCTCTAATTGCAGGAGAAGAAATCATTCGCGGTAGTGAAATAGCACTAGCAAATTCTTATATCGCAGGTGCGATTTTATTGGGAATTGCTCCTTGTACGGCGATGGTGCTGTTGTGGGGGTATCTCTCCTATGGCAACCAAGGACATACGCTAGTGATGGTGGCGGTAAACTCGCTGACGATGTTATTTCTGTATGCTCCCCTGGGGAGGTGGTTGTTAGCAGCAAACGATCTCACAGTGCCTTGGGAAACAATCGTGCTGTCGGTACTCATTTACGTAGGTTTGCCTTTAGTAGCTGGAATGTATAGCCGCTATTGGATTCTTAAACACAAGGGGCGACAGTGGTTCGATCGCGAGTTTCTTAAATATCTCAGTCCCATTGCTATATCTGCTCTCCTGATTACCTTGGCGTTACTATTTGCCTTCAAAGGAGAACTCATCGTCAACAATCCACTGCATATCGTATTAATTGCTGTGCCATTGTTTATCCAAACTAATTTTATTTTCCTGATTAGTTATGTAGCGGCTTTGAAGCTGAATATATCTTATGAAGATGCCGCACCAGCAGCTTTAATTGGAGCCAGCAATCATTTTGAAGTTGCGATCGCAACAGCGGTAATGCTATTTGGCTTAAACTCTGGTGCTGCCTTAGCTACAGTAGTCGGCGTATTAATTGAAGTGCCAGTGATGTTAATGTTAGTGGAGTTTTGCAAGCACACGGCAGCTTGGTTTCCCAGAGAACCAGAAAAAGCAACTTTACTAGATCCCCGTTGTATCAGTGCTTTTAAGTAATATGAGCGACGAATTAAATATTTAAATCGGCTACTGTTGAAGATTTACCATAATTCTTCCAGTTGAAAGCCCTGTGACTTTAGTCCAGGGATGAAAACAGACCGATATAGCGAACGAAAGGAAAAAGCAGCAAAAGAAACAATTGCAGTATCCAATAAGGCAATGACTTAATAAATAAAGTAATTGGAAGTTTAAAGATGAAAAAAGTGATGTTTGTGTGTAAAAAGAATTCTGCTCGTTCTCAAATGGCAGAGGGATTTGCAAAAGCGTTAGGAACCGGAAAAATTGAAGTCACTAGTTCGGGACTAGAAGCGAGTCAGGTGCGTCCAGAGGCGATCGCAACTATGAAAGATATTGGCATCGATATCGGCAATCAAACCTCAAAAGCTTTGAGCGATTTTAAATCAGAAAATTTTGATGTAGTGATTTCTTTGTGCGGTTGTGGCGTAAACTTACCGCCGGAATGGGTAAGGCGAGAAGTGTTTGAAGACTGGCAACTCGACGACCCCGCAGAGCAACCAGAAATATTTCCCAGAGTGCGAGACGAGATAAAAGAACGGGTAACAAAACTGATTGCGTTGCTTGAAGCATCATAAAAAAGCGATCGCAGGTAAGAATAGAATAACCGCAGCTACGCCAATTATGTTAAAAATAATCTGAGCGTTGGCAATTTATTGGCATTGCTGAATTAAAACATGATTTTGCCTCCCAACTCCCAATTCTGGAAGATTTGGAAGGCGATTAGAGAATTGTACTTTTAGAAATTAATACATCTATTCAGCAACGCCTTAATAAGTTGGAGGGGTATGACTAATAGCCCAAGGTCGTCCGTTTGCTTGACTTTGATATCTGGGTCGATCGGGTTCTCGCGATCGCGTCACCAACTTAGGTTCTTTAGATCCTCCTTTTCGCGCTTGGAAGCTACCCACATTTAAGTTGATATTAGGCGGCGAGAAAATGCGTTTGGCAACTTCTTGACAAGTGGGGCATTGCATGGATGCGTCTCGCTGAGCGATGGTGCGCCAAGCTTCAAATTCACCACAGCGATCGCAACGATATTCGTAAAGTGGCATTTTATCTAACCTCTTATGTTGGCAAAATACTTTTATCGAAAATTTCTGTCGGTAAAGCTAGCGTACAGCAAGCATTGGGAATGTCCACAATCCCGCTTACCCTCCCTTCAACTGGGGCACAACTGAGAAGTAAGTATGCTTGCTCTCCTGTATAACCAAATTTTTGCAAATATGCGATCGCATTCAAACAAGCGCGGCGGTAAGCAACGTGAGCGTCTAAATAATATTGCTCTCCGCTAAACTCATCGACAGAAATCCCTTCAAACACCAGATACTCAGAATAACGAGGCTCTACTGGGCCTGGTTTAAAGATAGGATTAATCATGCCGTATTTTTCTACGCCACCTTTGATAATATCAACAGAAAGGTCGAGATATCCTGCCATTTCGATCGCGCCGCAAAATGAAATTTCGCCATCTCCTTGAGAAAAATGGATATCTCCCATCGAGAGTTTTGCCCCTTCTACATAAACGGGGAAATAAATGCGCGATCCTTTCGAGAGGTTTTTGATATCGCAGTTTCCGCCATGTTCGCGCGGAGGGACGGTACGGGCTGCTTCTGCTGCTACGCGATCGAACTCTGCGCCTTTGAGCGATCCTAAAATAGCATATTCGGGGTTGGGTAGTGCCGCTAGCGGTGGAATGGGTGGTTTCCAGGGCGGGCCGCCTTTTTCTACTAACGCTCTTTCTCTAGTATTCCACTTAGCTAGCAATTCGTGAGAAGGGGCACAACCAATCAAACCTGGGTGAGATATACCTGCAAATCTTACTCCAGGGATGTGTCGGGAACTCGTATAAATCCCCTGAATATCCCAAATCGCTTTCGCTGGATTGGGAAAATGGTCGGTTAAGAAACCGCCGCCGTTGTTGCGATCGAAAATCCCTGTAAAACCCCATTCATCCCCCTGTAATGGCCCGATATCGAGGAGATCCACCACTAAAATATCGCCAGGTTGAGCGCCATTTACATGAATCGGCCCGCTTAAAACGTGAACGACAGGAAGTATAACATCGCGAATGTCGTTAGGATCGTCGTTATTTTTAATTTGTCCGTCTGTCCAGTCTTTGCATTCTATACGAAAAACATCGCCGGGATTGACCGATACAACAGCAGGAATATCGGGATGCCATCGGTTATGACCGACTAATTCTTGCTCGTACATCGGTTTAGTCAGGTCAATCTTGAAGAGAGTTTTTGGCATAAGAAATTTTTCCTCATTTTACTAAGTTTAAACAAGTTGCATTTCTGTTATCTAAAATTTTTCGATAAACAAATTACAGTTAAACAGTAAATTTTTAGAACAAAATTATTGTTTAGAAAGCTTGATTTTTAACCGAAAATTAGTAATTTTGTTCAAATACTTGATTTTCTCTGTTTTTTGCTTGCTCTCTTTAGCTAGGTATCTTCTCGTATCGTAAAGTTATTGTGATGTCACTTTTGCTACAAAATAAAATTATTTTTTCTTAAAATAATCTAAATAATTAGAATTATAATCATTCTCAAAAAAAGCTGTCAAAAAATATTTATTTTTATAACAATTAAAGAATAATTGTATAAAGGACTCTAAAAAAGGTAATAACTGGTTATCAAGGTCTTTTTCTTTTTTATGTTGGGCAGCTTGGGAAATTCTTTGGTTACTATTTTTCTTATTATTGGTTCTCAAAAAACCGATTGGTAAGCTAACAGGTTGGGTTTGTATCGTACAGGTAGTGTTAACGGGATGGTTGCCGGGATATTTATTGCTAAGTGTTCCAGGATTTGGGTAAACTTGGTAATTAAATCCTACGAATTTGCAATTGCACCATGCTCCTTGATGACGAGCAATTAAAAGCAATCGCGCTATGCTGTCAAAATAGTACGATAGGAAAACTCTTACCCAATGCACTATACGTTCATACTAGTGCAATAACTTGCCTCGATGTTCTCCTGCAAGAATACGAACGTCAAGCAAGAGTAACCGATAAAATTGAAGGGGCAACCCTAATTAAATTCGGCATCGATAAACCCAAGATATCTTACTTGTTTTATCCCGATTTCGATCGCGATCCGCATCCTGCCTTACAATTTAGCGTAGTGGTGGATATGGCAACTCGACAAGCGAATTTTTGGGACTATAGCACCTCAGAAAATCCTCCTATTCTCCACCGCAAAGAAACCTTTGTCGCGCCAGATTATTTTCTTTACCAAGAATTTGCCCAACTCACTTATTTTGAAGAAAAATTAGGATTATTAGACAAATCTCGCTTCATAGGAACTCGTATCGAATGGCAACATCGTTTAGATTATTATAAAGTTTCTTTCGACGGACATCGCCTCGTCTGCGCACTTGCGGGGACATCCGATAAAACCATCGCGATTGACCGTCATAAAGCGGCACTCGTGCGGAAAACCCTTTCTCGTCCCGTGCGTTTGGCGCTAGAAGCGGGTTTATTCGCGTCGGGAGTTACTTTCTTTGATTACGGTTGCGGTTACGGCGGGGATCGCGATCGCATTGCCGAACGGGGCTATGATAGTGCTGGATGGGACCCTTATTATCATCCCGACGAACCACAGGTTCCCTCAGATATCGTTAATTTGGGATATGTGATTAATGTTATCGAAGATTTAGCCGAACGCCGAGAAGCTTTAGTTAAAGCATGGGAATTAACTCGTCAAGTTTTAATTGTAGCAGCGCAAGTATTAATCGACGATCGCGATCGGGGTGTAGTTGCTTATGGCGATGGGATTATTACCAGTCGCAATACCTTTCAAAAATATTACGACCAAGAAGAACTTAAAATATACATCGATAGCGTTTTAAATATCGATGCCATTCCAATAGGATTGGGGATTTATTTTGTTTTTCGAGATGAAATGCAAGCGGAAGCTTTTCGAGTTTCCAGATTTCGATCTCGTACTACTACCCCAAAAATTTATAAAAAAATTCAACGATTTGAAGACTACGAAGATTTACTCGCACCGTTGATGAAATTTGTCGCGCAAAGAGGTCGTCTTCCTGCTAAAAACGAACTGGATAATGA
>JALOOL010000333.1 GCA_025454425.1 Hydrococcus sp. Prado102
ACTTTATTGTGCGATTACAGTTACCGTTTTCTTTGCGATTTTACGGGTAGGACTCAAACAACCTTTTATTGCTAGTTTTATTGCAACTTTGTGTTTGGCGTTTACTACTTTCTTATGGACTTACACGCGAGAAACCTTTGATGGGATTCTGGCAATGACGTTACTAACCACTTCTTTTTTTTGTTTATTACTTTACAAGTCGCAGAAAAAGGGTTGGTTGATTCCGCTTGCTTTTCTTGGTTTGGGATTCAGTTCTATTACCAGAATCTCGATGGTTTTAGCGATCGCAGCTTCGTTAGGATATTTAGTATTAATTAGTTACCCTAGCCTAAGCAATTGTCTCAAAAATTGTGCGATCGCTATTCTAACCCTCATTCCCTTTATTGCATGGCAGTGTTGGTATAATAACTTACGCACGGGTGTTTTTTATCTATCTCCCGTACAAACTGACCCCAAGTATGCGGTTAATAATGCTTTAGATAACAATATTTTTGTTGGGTTAGCTGGATTGTTATTCAGTCCTGGAAAAAGTATCTTTATTTTTGTTCCATTGCTTATCTTGTCGCTGTTTTTCTTGAAGAAATTTTTTCGGAACTTTCCTAAAGAAGCGCTTTTTATATCAGTTATTACAGTTTTATGGTTTTTACTACACGCTAGATTGAGAAGTTGGTATGGTGGCGGAGGTTGGGGACCGCGTTATATGGTAACAATTTTGCCACTGATGTTTCTTCCGTTTGCAGCTAATATGAAAGTCGTACTGCAAAGTGTGCCGCTCAAAATTGTTACTCTCGTATTGGGTGTTTGGGGTTTGATTCTTAATAGTGCTTCAATAATCGGTCATTGGTATTGGCGTTTGAGTTATGCCAGACAAGATGAAATGTCGTATGTTTGGAGTATCGGTCGCAGTCAACCGCTTGATATGTTAAAAACTGCGATTAGAAATTTATTACTTTCGTTTCGATTGTTATTTTTACCATCCTCTCTCAAAGGACAAAATCTTTGGTTTATAAAAGATGGTAAATTCGATGCCTATGGCAGTCATACAGTTAATGTTTGGGCAAATTCTCTTATTTTTATAGGCGTACCTTGGTATATTATTGCTATTTGCGTACTCGTTTTATTTTATTTAATTTATTTTACGCTGCAAAATATTTTAAGAGCAGGCGTACAAGCAGACGCAATCGAGTAAAAAAATTATCGATTTAAAATTATGATTCAAGCTTTATTGAATGGGAAACGCGATCGCGTCCGAATAACAGGTTATATTTTAATAAGTTTGGCACTCGTTTTTGGTTTTATATTTCGTTTTTTTGGTTTTATTCGCTACACGACATTTTTTTATTTAGATCAAGCTAGAGATGCCGAAGTTTACATGAAAATGTGGCAAGGTGTTTTACCCGCACTCGGCCCTTCGGCTTCGGTGGGAGGATATCATTTACCCCCACTTTATTATTATTTAGTTTTTCCGTTTACAATTTTTGGAGCCGATCCCGTTTTTAGCGTTATTGCTAATGCTTTATTGTCTTTTCTTTCAATTCCTTTGTTAATTTATGTCGTCTATGAATTGCTAGAAAATGTTGAAGAATCAAGACGAATTTTAATTGCTGCCTTGTCGGGTTTTTGGTATAGTTTTCTGTTTTCAGAAATTTTTATCAGTACTTTTCATTGGAATCCCAGTCCTATTCCTTTTTTTTTATTATGTTTTACTTGGCTTTATAAGTACTTACTCAACTCAAAAGCTAGTATAAAAATTCAAACGATCGCGTGGATAGGTTACGGCGTTCTATTAGCAATTTTGGTCAGCTTGCATTCGACTACGCTATTTATTATGCCGATTATTTTTGTCCTAAGTTCTATTCTATTTCTTTATAAAAATCGCAAACAAAGTAATAAATGGTTTTTACCAGGTTTAGCAATTATAGCTGCTATTGTTAGTCTTTTTCCTTATTGGCGAGGAGAAATTGGACGCAAATGGGGAAATACAAAAGAAATATTAATGACTATCTTGACTTCAGGAGGGCAAGAAAAAGCTCCACTTTTAAAACGGATAGTGACCTTCTTCTCGAATTACTTTGAACTGGGAAATCAAGCTTATTTCATGGGCAATTCCTGGTTTTATGTTCTACTATCTTTTGTCTTTTTATCAGTCGTTTTAGTCGTTGGATTTTTAAGATTTAAAGGTAATAAAATAATTTTGGTAACCTGGTCTTTAATTTGGGTGTTGTATCTCTATGCTGCTTCCAATTTTCAAGGAATTAACTACGTTCACTATAAATTATTACTTTTATTTGCTCCAATCGTTTTTACTGCGATCGCGCTATCCTATCTAGATTGGTCTAAACTTCCTGAAAAAGTTTTAATCGTTAGTCTAGTAGCAGGAATCATCTTTTCAATTGCTAATAACTTATCTTATGATGTTAAATATTTAGCCAGTAAATACAGCACTCAAAGATTGGTTACGCCGACTGATATTGTTGAAGCGTTCCAAAAGATACCAGAAAAAGCAACGATTTGTACTTTCGATCCCAAAAATAGAGGCTGGATGGCGGAAGATGTCCCTTATCAATATATTGATGGTTATATAACCAAAAGAAATTTCAAAATTTTAGGAAAAAGAAAATTATGTGAAGCAGGAACTTATAATTTAGTGCCGAAACATTATATGGTTCAAAGAACCGATTATTTATTTCCCGATTTTGACGTATACAAAAATGAGCCTCCTTTGAATTCGCGTCTTTTTCAAGAGACAGCCAATATTAGTATCTATATTACAAATTGATAGCGAAAAATGACAAATAGAGTAGTTGAAAAACAAAAACAAGTAGTTGACCAAACTAAAAAATATTTTATGCCAAAATGGCTGTTGTATCTGGCGATCGCTCCTTTAATTCTAGGAATTTTTTTTCGATTCGCTAATTTAGACACAAAAGTATATTGGGGAGACGAAACTATCACCTCGCTGCGCATTTCTGGCTATTCCTTTGTAAATGTCGAACGACAAAGTTTTGAAGGTAAGATAATCGACTTAGAAGACTTAAACGCTTATCAATATCCCAACTCAGAAAAAAACTCGATCGATACCGTCACGGGTTTAGCCGCAGAAGAACCCCAGCATCCACCTTTATATTTTATACTTGCGCGATGGTGGGTGCAATTATTTGGCGATTCGGTAGCCGTTACTCGAAGTGTTTCTGCGGTAATCAGCTTGTTCGCCTTTCCCTGCATCTATTTTTTGTGCTTAGAACTTTTTGGCTCTCCCATCGTTGGATGGGTTGCGATCGCATTAATCGCCGTCTCGCCTTTGCACGTTCTCTACGCTCAAGAAGCGCGCTCTTCTATCCTTTGGATAGTAACTATCTTACTATCGAGTTGGACGCTTTTAAGGGCAATGCGACTCAAAACGCCTCTGAATTGGGGAATCTATACTGCAACGATGACGTTAGGAATGTATACGATTATCGCTTCAGGATTAGTCGCGATCGCTCACGGGATTTACGTTATCGTTAATGAAAATTTTAAATTAACTAAAAACGTTAAAGCTTATTTAATCTCTCTCATCGGTATTATTATTTTATTTTTACCTTGGGTTTTTGCTGTTTTAAATAATGCTTCAGCCGCCGATGAAACGACGAGTTGGTCGAAACAACCCGTTGCTTTAATTCCTTTAATCAGAACTTGGATACTCAATCTTAGCAAGGCTTTTATTGACTTTGATTATAATTTCAAACAAAGAGATTTATTATTATATGCTGCAATCCTAGCAGTGATTTTATTAGAAACTTATGCAATTTATTTTCTCTGTCGCCACACCAAAAAACAAACGTGGTTATTAATTTTGACATTGATTTTAACGACAGCGTTAGCTTGGGTCATTCCCGACTTGACAATGGGCGGCATAAGATCGAGTATCGTTCGCTATTTTATGCCTTGTTATGTGGGGATTCAGATTGCTGTCGCTTATCTTTTGACAACTCAGATGCTTTCGGAATCGACCAAAACCTGGCAGCGGAAATTATGGCAGCTTGTTACCATTGTTATATTATCTGGTAGCATCTTGTCTTGCGCGATCGCGTCGCCTTCAATCGCTTGGTGGAATAAATATAACGACTACGATTTAATAGAAGCAGCAAAGATTATCGATCGAACGCAACGACCTTTAATCGTCTGGGGAAACAATCTTTTTCCTCCCTTTCACCTCGCTCGTTATTTAGAACCGAAAACCAAATTGCGATCGCTTGACGCTAATATAAACGAACTATCCAACGATTGCGATCGCTTTAGCGATATATTTATCTTGTCATCCAGAACCGTCAAGACTTTCCTAGAGCAAAATCCAGACTATAAAATAGAGCAAGCTTATAAATGGCAACACTCAATCGATCCCGTTTTTATGGCTGAAACTCGACTTTGGAAATTAACCAAAACTGGATAAACTTGCTCAAAAGGATGTAAAAATGCCTCCAGATGATGTAGAACTTTCTATTGTCATACCGTGTTATAACGAAGAACCGAATCTTGACTATTTATTCGAGCGATTAACTAAAGTACTCGATCGCCTCAACCTAAAATACGAACTAATCTGCATCAACGATGGAAGTACTGACAACACCCTTAAATATTTAATCGAACACAATCGCCGCAATCCTAATATCAAAGTCGTCAACTTATCGCGCAACTTTGGCAAAGAAATCGCACTTTCAGCGGGTATACATTATACCACAGGTGCGGCAGTTGTGCCAATAGATGCCGATCTCCAAGACCCGCCAGAATTAATCGAGCAACTGTTAGCCAAGTGGCGCGAAGGTTATGATGTTGTTTATGCCGTGCGTCGCTCTCGTCTTGGCGAAAGCTGGCTCAAACGCCTCACAGCCGGAGCTTTTTATCGTATCATAGCTAAGATGACTAACATCACGATTCCCCAAGATACGGGGGATTTTCGCTTGTTAGATCGCCAAGTGGTAGAAGCACTCAAACAATTACCAGAAAGACGGCGTTTTATGAAAGGGTTGTTTGCTTGGGTAGGATACCGACAAACTGCGATCGAATACGATCGCGATCCCCGCTATCAAGGGACGACAAAATGGAATTATTGGAAACTCTGGAACTTCGCCTTAGAAGGCATTACTTCATTTAGCTTCGTACCGCTCAAAATTTGGAGTTATGTTGGGATAGTTATTTCCCTCGTCTCTTTTTTCTACGCCAGTTTTTTAGTCATTCGTACCCTACTTTTTGGGATAGATGTGCCCGGTTATGCGTCAATTATGGTAGCCGTGCTATTTCTTGGCGGCGTGCAAATGGTTAGCTTAGGATTTATCGGGGAATATCTCGGTCGCGTCTACGACGAAGTGAAACAGCGCCCGTTATACTTAGTGCGAGACTGTTATGGTTTCGACTCACAAGACAACGAGAAACAATCTAAGTAAAGTTCAAAGTTCAAAGTTCAAAAATAAATATTCTCCCTTGTCTTCAAGAGTCTCACTGGTCACTGGTCACTGAAAAAATTCCCTTTTGGTGTGAGAATGAGTTATTCGCTATCGTCCGATGTCATTGAAACTTCTGAAAAGATTGCTTTTCCTAGCGTATCCGTCGTCGTCCCGATTTATAACGAAGTCGAAAGTCTCTCTCATTTAATCGAGGCGATCGCAACAACCCTGGCAAAAAACGAGCTAGACTATGAAATTATCTGCGTCGATGATGGTTCTCAAGATGGTTCCACTGAGATGCTACGTCAATTAGCACGCGATCGCACCGATCTCAAAGCCGTTATTTTACGCCGCAACTACGGTCAAACGCCAGCAATGGCCGCCGGATTTCAATATGCTAGAGGAAGAGTCATTGCAACGCTAGACGGAGATTTACAAAACGATCCAGGCGATATTCCCCTACTCTTGTCAAAATTAGACGAAGGCTACGATTTAGTTAGCGGGTGGCGCAAACAACGACAAGACGACGCATTAACGCGATTGTTGCCCTCAAAAATGGCAAACTGGCTCATCGGTCAGGTAACAGGCGTAAAATTGCACGATTATGGATGTTCTCTCAAAGTCTATCGCGCCGAATTAATCGCCGATATGAATTTATATGGAGAGTTACATCGATTTTTACCTGCTTTAGCTTATATCGAAGGCGCGAGAATTGCTGAATTGCCCGTCCGCCACTATGCGCGTCGTTACGGACAAAGTAAATATGGTTTGGGGAGAACCTTTCGCGTTTTAATGGATCTGTTAACCATTTACTTTATGAAAAAATTCCTGACTAAACCAATGCACGGGTTTGGGCTATTCGGTCTAATTTCAATGCTGTTGGGAACCGTTTTAGGAGTTTATCTAACTTTCCTCAAACTCGGTTTGGGTCAAAGTATTGGGAATAGACCATTACTCATTTTGGCAGTGTTACTATTTTTATGTGGCATCCAATTATTTAGTTTTGGTTTGTTAGCTGAATTGATGATGCGAACTTACCACGAATCTCAAAAACGACCGATTTATAGGGTGCGCGAAATAATCGAATAGTAGTTTCAGAACTAGAATTCCTCGCAAAAATTAAAAAACATTATGATAGCTTTCTTGACTTCTTGACATTAACCGAGTGAGCGTTTGTTTTTCTTTTCGTCTTGCAAATATCATCCAGGCTCCAAGACCAAATAAAATCATAGCTATGATTT
>JALOOL010000334.1 GCA_025454425.1 Hydrococcus sp. Prado102
TCAAAAAAGTTCAGAAATAAAACAAGTTTGAGTAATTGCTTTAATAGAAATGGCTGTAAGCTGCAAAAAACAGTGAATAATGTTACTAGATTTATCTTAAAAACATTCTTTCAAAAATAAAGCTCAATCTCTCAAAAATGAGATCGAGCAACTTGAAGATGATAAGGAGCAATTGCGTCAATCTTTAATGACGACAACGACTGTTAAAGAAGAAATTGAGTTAAGTATTTATAATTTAGAGTCACAAAAAAATTATTTGCTCGATCTCGTCAGACAAATCCAGATCCAAAAACAAACAATGCAACAAGAATTAACCAAAATGAACGAGCAAAAACAAGAATTGGAAGGAGAATGTTACAGCCTAGAAGTTGAATTCGAGCAGATGAGCGTTCAACAAATAGAATTCCAGCGAATTCTTTCAAATGGACAAGCGCAAATCCAGCAAAATGAATCTTGTTTGACGCTTTTAAGAGAAGAATACCAACAGTTACAAGATTATATTGCAGAAGTATATTCTCAAAAAGACCAACTCGATCGCGATTTATATGAGTTAAAAAATCAAAAACAACAATTATTAGGCTCGGTTAACGATCTGCAATTATATATGAGTCAGCTAGAAGACCAAAAGCGATCGCTAACCCAACCGGAAGAACCAACAGAAGATAAGTCACCAATCGAGTCTCATGACGATGTAGATGTCCCGGAAAAAGCATCTCCAGAATGGTCGGACTGGGACGAATTATTAGACAGCATTTAATCAGCAACCAGTTATCAATTATGTACAGACCAAAGGCTTTTCAAGAAGACAATATAGATAAATTAATTTGTGAGATTTACATATTTTGGGAATTGAAATCGATAGTTTTAAAACGGCGGCGATCGCTTTGCTTTGGGGCGCTGATGGTAACGACAAACTCGATGGCGGTGTCGGAAACGATTGTTTAAATGGCGATCGCGGTAACGATATTTTGACAGATAACGACGGAGGCGACAGTCTTCTGGGTGGAGAAGGTGCTGATGAGTTCGCAATTGGGAATTCTTTATCTAATTCTCCCAGCATTATTAAAGATTTTCAGGTGGGAAGCGATCGCCTAAAAATCCTGCGTCTGGGAGCAACTTTTAAAGATTTGAAGATCGAAGATAGTCAAGATGGCGCAGTAATTCGCGATCGCGGGGGTGCTGTGGTTGTCGCGCTAGTTAATGGCAGAATGCCCGAACAAGAAAAACACGGTGCTATTATCGGTCTTAAGTGCTAGCCTTGATGAATTGTTTGAGCAATCTGTATAAGATTCCACACTCCCCCATCGTCCCTACTTTCCCCTTCCCCCTTGTCTCCCCACACTACCCACAAGGAGCAAGATTAAAGAGAAACGAGATTATTTATTTGCCTCAACACTATTTTCGGTTTTGATGTCAGGTACGATATTTGGTTTTTGCGCATCTTCCCAACCAGCAGGACGTTTAGAGTTATACCACGCGATCGAACCGATACTAACCGCAGCAATAAAACCAACAACGTAAACAGCAACAAAATAGACGGGGAATGTTCCCGTCGCCGCAGTAGCTTCCATAAATAAATACATAATGATTAATTTTGTAACGTAACTTTACATAGAGTAACAGAAATTGATGTCCTCAAGTGCAATTTTTCTCAACTATTCTTCTTTACGAGAAGCAGGAGGAGCGGGAGGAGCGAAATTTTGGGCAGGAGGGGGGGCAGCAGCCGGTGCGGGGGCAGACCGCTCGACTCGTTGGGAAGTGGCTCGACGTACAGAAGAGGAACGAACGCGACGAGAAGAACGACGTTCGGGTTGACTATAAGTAACGGTTTGTCGATTGCGTCTGCGTCTGCGTCTTCTAGGTCGAATGGATTCGCCAGTGCCGTCTGCAATTTGCGAACCGCTACTATTAGCTCGAACCGTACTGAAGTTGTAATAGCTGCGTCTGGGTTTGATGGGTTCTGCTTTAATCGTTGCTTTACGAGCTTCGATTTGATTGGGAATGTTGGAGAAAGTTTCAACAGGCATATTTTCGGTGGCTTCGAGCATAAATTGTCTCCACAGGACTGCTGCCATGCTACTAGCGCCCCAAGTCTCTTTATTATCGTCGTTTCCCAGCCAGACTCCCGTTACTAATTGGGGAATATAACCGACAAACCAGAGATCGCGAGCTTTATCGGAAGTGCCTGTTTTGCCTGCTGCGGGTCGTCCGATTTGTGCGGGAACGCCCGTTCCGCCATCGACGACTCCTTGTAACATCCAGGTCATAATCGATGATGTATCGGGGTCGATTGCTTCTTGGGGTTGAAATTGGGCTTGATAAAGAATGTTACCAGAGCGATCGCGAATGCGACTAATTCCGTAGGCTTTTTGATGAACGCCTTGATTTGCCAGAGTTCCGTAAGCGCTAGTTAATTCTAAGAGATTGACTTCCGAAGCGCCCAAAGCTAAAGAATAGGTAGGTTGCAGCTTCGATTCGATACCCATTTGTTGGGATAATTTAATAATCGGATTCCAACCTACGTCTACAAGCAGTCTGACGGCGATTACGTTAAGCGATTTGGCGAGGGCAGTACGCAGGGGGACTTGAGCGCCGCTATAGCTATCGCCATAATTTTCTGGTTTGTAACCATCGACGACATATTCTGCATCCATAAAACTTTTGTAAGGAGAAATTCCCGCTGCGATCGCGGTAGCATAAACAAAAGTCTTAAAGGTAGAACCCGGTTGGCGCTTGGCTTGCGTGACGCGGTTAAATTGATTGGTACTAAAGTCCGTGCCTCCTACCATCGCTCTAATTTGACCGTTGCGCGGGTCGATAGCTACCATTGCTGCTTGCGAGAAACGCTGCCATTTTCCATAGCGTTCTACGGCGTTTTCTAGCTTTTCTTCGGCGGCTTTTTGCCAACGACTGTTCAATGTGGTTTCGACGGTCAAACCGCCTGCTTCGAGGGCTTCTTTCGAGATAAGTTTGGGCAGTTCTTTTTCGATATATGCTGTAAAATAAGGTGCTTGACGTTCTAAACGCTTTGGCTTGCTGGGATTGACTTGTAACGGCGATGCGATCGCGTCTTCGGCTTCTTGGGCACTAATGACCCCCTGCGCCTGCATGGTTTTGAGAACGGTATCGCGACGTTGTTTAGCCGCTTGAGGATTTTCCAGGGGAGAATAAACGCTAGGTGCGGGAACGATTCCCGCTAAGGTGGCTGCTTCGGCGAGGGTGAGTTCGCTAACGGGCTTGCTAAAATAAACCCAGGCTGCATCGGCAACCCCATACGCGCCCGAACCCAGATAAACCAGATTGAGATAGCGTTCTAGGATTTGGTCTTTGGTAAAATTGTTCTCAATTTCTTTTGCCAGACGCATTTCTCGATATTTTCGTCCGATATTGCGTCCCTGATTTAAAAAAACAATCCGTGCTAGCTGCTGAGTAATCGTACTGCCGCCTTCTACCACTTCTCCTGCTTGCAGGTTAGCAAAAATCGCTCTGGCAATGCCAGGAAAATCAACGCCTCGATGTTCTTTGAAGCGACGATCCTCGCTTGCAATAAAAGCTTTTTTTACGGAGTCTGAAATTTGCCAAATTTTGAGTTTTTCATGGGAAACGTTGCCAATTTCTCGGAGTACCGTACCGTCGGATGCTTTAATCGTTATGGTTTCTGGAGGAGCATAAGTCAAAACATCTTTTACTGAATCTGGCATACCGCTTTCAAGCTGCAAGACTCCCAGTCCCAATACGATTGCCCCACCGCCAAGACTAACACTAGCACCTAAGAGAAGCCAAAATCTAGGACTGCGATCGCTCAAAGTTCTCTTAGACAATTGTTTGATTTTGCCTGGAAGATACGCGATTCGTTCGCTCAAGCGCGGAGAATTTCGTCGTCTGCGTCGTCGTTTGGTAGGTTGAGGTGGTTGAGGCGCTGGTGGAGATTCTGTAGAAACGCTAGACTTTTCATCTCTAGAATTAGAATCTATTTCCAACTTCTCGGCAATTGAGTGCAAGACTTGACTCAACCGTTTTTTAATTGGATTAAACTTTTTTACCACGATACTTTACTGCCGCGAGCATTTCGTTACTGGTAATCTTCTGACTTAATCTTAAGTTATCTAGTTGCGGATATGATATCTCATTTTGGGAAGTTAGGAGACGATTTATTCTTGCAGAGGGATCGGGCTAATCGACTAAATCGCGATCGAGAGCAAAACGAATTAATTCAGAGCGATTACTAGTATCTGTCTTTCTTAATAGACTGCTGACATATTTTTCTACTGTTCTAGGACTTAAATGCAATTCATGACCGATTTCAGCATTAGAATGTCCTTGAGTCAGCAAACTTAAAACCTGTTTTTCTCGCTGCGTAAACTCGAAAGAAATAGACTTAGAACTAGAAGAATCTGAAGGAATTTTGCGATGTTCTTGGGGTTTAAGTTCGGATTGTCGTTCGGAAAATCGCCATTCTGAGTGTATGATCTGCGATCGCTCCAAAAGATTGCGCACCACTGCCCCTAGTTCTTCCATAACGAAAGGTTTGGGCAAATAAACATCGCATCCCGTTTGATAGCCTAAAATCCTTTCCTCAGTAGAGTCTCTCTCTGTTAAAAATATAACGGGCAGAAGTCGAAATTCAGGACGCTGACGAACTTGCTTGACTAAATCGTAACCATCTTTTATCGGCATTTTAATATCAGACACCAACAAGTGAGGATGATAGGTTTCCAACAAATGTAGCGCCTCTTGTCCGTTTTGGGCGGCGACGACTGAATATCCTGAGATTTCTAGGTAATCTTTAATTGCTAGGCGTATTCCCGGATCGTCATCGGCGATCAGGATTAACAGGGGCATATTTTCTAGAAAAACGATTCTGAGCTATCTTTAGCCTATCACTCCTATGAAAGAAGTCGAAAGTCGAAAGTCGGAAGTCGAAAGTGAAAATTCCCCCAAGTCCTTCTTGTCTTCCTTGTCTGTGGTAACTGGTCACTGGTAACTGGTAACTGAAAAAGTTTCTCCATTTTCTATACTTAAAAAATGGTTGTTTAAAGCTTCTCGAACGGCATCTAAGTCATAATGAAAAGGACGTTGGCGGGGAATATAGTCTCGTTCGTTGGGTTGACCGTGGCGCAAAACTGCATTAACAACCAAACAAGGCTCCGAACTGAGATTTATGGCTCCGTGAAGAACTCCTGGGGGAATTGTAGCAACTTGAGGAACGCGATCGCTCAAAGGTAGATAACGATAGTGACGATTTTCTAAAGTTACTAAAACAAAACTGCCTTTGACCACGAGGAGTTGATCGGTCTGCTTGCGATGAACAAATAAATTTTCGATTGCGTTGGCAGGAAGTTGCACGAGCATGGTTTCATCGCTCGATTGGGGCGTATAAAATTGTGTCATTCCCCCTTGCATCGATTCCAATTGACGAATCGAGATTCTTTTACTCAACCCCATCGATTAACCTCCACTCGCGATCGCATCTTTGTTTCTAATTATAAAAAAATATTTATAAAAATTTGTTATATAAATTACACAAGTGTGCCAAATCATGCTAAAGGATGAGATTGAAGTGTACGGACGCAAGCTTTACTTTCCTACTGGTCACTGGTCACTGGTCACTGGTCACTGGTCACTGGTCACTGGTCACTGGTCACTGTAAAAGCTGGTCACTACTCGTTGTTGATGATACGATCGAATTTAAAAAGTCTTGAGTGTCAATGCAAAAACTGCTTAAGCTGGCTCCTTATTTAATTGCGGCTGGTACTGCTTGGTCGCTAGGTTTTATCTACAACGTCCACTACGGCGGCGAATTAAGCTGGTTGCGGATGATGTATGAAGATAAAATGGCGCTAGCAGCCGAGCAAAATGCCCCCAAGCGCTTACTCATAGTGGGAGGATCGGGCGCTCACTACACGATTAATGCTAAAGAAATCGAACGAGGATTGGGAATCCCAACCATCAATTTAGGATTAGACGGGCCTGTCGGTTTAGATGTGATATTGTCGAGTACTATCGATGCGGTGCGTCCTGGCGATATTGTTTTATTAATTCCCGAATATCTAATCTTATTACAGCCCGATGGTTTGGGCGATCGCTCGACGGGTTTTGGCGTAGCGACGGGACGACCGGGTTTAGGCGACATTCCGCCCAAGCAGTTTGCTGAGGAAGCATGGCTTTTGGGCGTTCCTAGTTTGAGGGCGCTGACTAAATCGACGATGGATTTAGTAGAAAAAGGTAAGCTAACGGGTTATTATTCAGATCCCGTGGACGATCGCGGCGATCCAACCGTAACTAAAGAACGCGAAGGAGAATGGTGGAAATTAAAAATCGATCGCCCCGTCACCAAACACGCTCTTAACAGTATCGCGCAATTTCGCAAAGAAGTAGAAGCAAAGGGAGGAAAACTAATTTTGTCTCTTCCGTGGATTTATGGAAGTACCGATGAAAAAACCCTTGCCAACGTCAAAAAAACCGCGCAAGAATTAGCAAAAATTGCTCCGCTGATTTACGAGAAAGACTCGTTCAATATCAAAAGCGATTCTAACTTGTTTGCCGATACTCACTATCACCTTCAACCCGAAGCTAGAATAATTCGAGCCGAAGAGTTAGTCGAACAGCTAAAACCATCGATCGCGAGCAATGCGCAACAACCAACAACCAATCC
>JALOOL010000335.1 GCA_025454425.1 Hydrococcus sp. Prado102
GAGTGGGTCTGTTTTCGCCGTGATGTGTATTTTGCCAAAGTCAACAAAGATGGTACAAGTCAAACCTGTCCTAATTGTGGCGCACATACTGGAAAGAAAACCTTAGATGTTCGCATTCATCAATGCCCTGAATGTGAATATACCACTACAAGAGATGTAGCATCAGGTCAAGAAATTAGGAATCGTGGGATATCTGCGCTAGGGTATAGCGTGGCTCAAAATGTCTGTGGACTGGAAGCGACGGGGAGCATCGGTCACGATGTTCTAGTTGGCACGGGACGAAGCAGAAAACTAGCATCGTGAGGTGTTAGAATCCCTCGGCTATGCCGACGGGAGTATGTCAATTATCGAAAATAAACATGAGAGTGCGATCGATATCTAAGCCTCTAGATTTATCTATGAGGTATTAATTACGAATTGGAGCAAAGCGACTTGACAACAATAGGAATTGTCGGACTGGGGTTGATTGGTGGATCTTTGGGATTAGATTTACGATCGCGCGGATTTCAAGTCTATGGCGTCTCCCGTCAAGAAAGAACCTGTCGAATTGCGGTAGAAAAAGGCATCGCCGACGAAGCGGGTTTGAGTTTAGAATTGCTAGCGCTGGCAGATATTATTTTTATTTGTACTCCAATCGCCGCGATCGCGCCTACTCTAAAACAACTAATCCCCTATCTCTCCCCCGAAACCATCGTCACAGATGTCGGATCGGTCAAAACTCCTATCGTACAAGAATGCTCCCAGTTATGGGATTATTTTATAGGCTCTCATCCAATGGCGGGAACGGCAGAACAAGGCGTTGAAGCAGCACAGAAAGATTTATTTGTCAATGCTGCTTATGTTCTGACTCCTATAGAAACGACTCCTACGATCGCGACGCAAAAAGTTGAAGAAATAGCGCAATTGCTGGGTTCTAAAACCTATACCTGTTCTCCCGAACAACACGATCGCGCCGTTGCTTGGATTTCTCATTTACCCGTTATGGTGAGTGCTGCATTAATCGATGCTTGCACGAGTGAAACCGACGCGAGAGTATTAGAATTAGCGCAACAATTAGCGAGTTCTGGGTTTCGAGATACCAGTCGCGTTGGCGGCGGAAATCCCGAATTAGGCGTAATGATGGCACAATATAATCAAGAGAACTTGTTGCGATCGCTGTCTCAATATCGCGAGCGTTTAGATCGGTTAATTGAGTATATCGATCGGGAAGATTGGGATAAACTTAACAACGTTCTTGAGTCAGCCTCGCGATCGCGATCGGATTTTTTATCTTAATCTTATTTTTTAGTAATTGATAACTAATACCAATTTTCTATTATCAAATCTATCTTTAAAATTAATTATAGATGCGATTTTAAAGACTTGGTATGAATCTTACTTTATGGCGAAAAACAATTTCGTATTACTTAGAGGATATTGAAACGCCTATTGGCAAAACGATTAACTTAGTTTTTCTGGGGCTAATCTTTTTATCATTAGCCATATTTGTTATAGAAACTTACTCGATTCCCCAACTTTTGAAAATATGGTTAGATAATATCGACCTAGCTATTTTAATTCTTTTTACTATCGAATATTTAATTCGATTTTGGTGCGCTGATTCTAAAATTAAATTTGTTTTTAGTCTCTTTTCCATCTTCGATCTACTTTCTATTGTTCCCTTATTAATAGGAATAATGGATATTCGCTTTATCCGAATATTTAGATGGTTTCGACTTTTACGACTTATTAGATTTCTCGATTTTAAAATTTCTATCTTTAAAATCGAAACCGAAGATGGAGTAATTTTTGCACGAATATTTTTAACATTATTTTCAATTATTTTTGTTTATTCTGGGTTTATTTATCAAGCGGAGCATTCTATCAATCCTACCGTTTTTAGCAATTTCTTTGATGCGCTGTATTTTTCAATCGTCACGATGACAACTGTAGGATTTGGGGATGTTACTCCAATTTCCGAAGGCGGTCGAGCGTTGACAGTTTTAATGATTCTTACAGGAATTTTATTAATTCCGTGGCAAGTTGGAGAACTCGTTAAAAAATTACTAGAAACTACTACTCAAGTTCAAAAAAAATGTTCGGGTTGCGGTTTGTCAATTCATGATTTTGATGCCAATCACTGTAAAATATGCGGCACAAAATTAGAAGACTTCCAAGAATGAATGCTAAAATATAAAGCACAATCATCTAAGTAGAATTTTAACTAATTACTGATTACTGATAATGCGATCGCGTCCTTGTTTTTTGGCTTCGTATAATGCTGTGTCAGCAGAAGCAATTAAGATTTCGGGCGATGAATTGAGATCGGGTATAATAGTTGAGATCCCCAAACTTAACGTAATATAATCCTTCACTTGCGATTGTTGGTGAGGAATTTTTAACTGTCGTACTCGATCGCGAATTTCTTGGGCAACAACAGTAGCTCCTTCGGTGTTAGTATTGCTTAAAATCACGGCAAATTCTTCTCCACCATAACGCGCCAACAAATCGATAGATCGCTTGACGGCATTGCTAGATTCTTTGGCTATCTGTTTGAGGCACTCATCTCCGGCTTGATGACCATAGCAATCGTTGTAGCGTTTAAAATAGTCTACGTCAAATAGTATTAAAGATAGAGGCTGCTTTTCTCTGAGCGATCGCTTCCATTCTAGAGTTAAATACTCGTCAAAGCGGCGGCGATTGGCAATTTGTGTTAAGCCATCCAAGCTGGCGAGACGATGCAATTCTTGATTGGCTTTTTCTAATTGAGCGGTGCGATCGGCGACTCTTTGTTCTAAAGTTTGGCTATATTCTTCTTTTTCGGCATATAGTTGGGCATTTTCAAGAGAAATTGCGGCTTGAGAACAAAGCAATTGTAAGATATCTAATCTTTCTAAAGAAAACGCACCCATCGCGAGATTATTTTCTAGATAGACTACGCCGAGGAATTTTCCTTGATGAATTAATGGCGTACATAAAATTGATGTGACTGGGTGCGTTTTGGCTGAATTGATAAGATAGCGATCGCGATTGAATTTTTCCTCTTTTTTAGCATCGTTGAGGACGACATTTTCTTTAGTACGGGCGACATAGTTGATAATAGTAGTAGGCAGACCGAGCATAACGACTTTATTATCGATAGGAATCGACTTTAAAACCGAAATATCTTCTAAATCGACCGATCCTGCTGCTTCTATGAATAATTGTCCCTGACGTTCTAAAATTAAATATCCTCTTTGCGCTCCAGCATTTTCAATAATCGTTTGCATTAATTTCTTGAGCAGCTTTTCTAGTACGATCTCTTCTGATAGCATTTGTGCTGCTTTCATTACCGTCATTAAATCCAGTTTGGGGGAATCGGTGGTAGATTTTAAGGTAGATTGAGCGGCAATGGTTCCAACTTCTGAGAAGATTCGCCCTAATAACTGAGAATAATGTTTTTCTAAATGTAAGACTTTGGCAGTTGCACCCCAACAGATATAACAGTAACGAGCATCTTCAATATAAGTTCTCGCAATTCTAACTCTCCCGATTTCTAAATAAAATTTAGCGGCAAGTTCGCAAGCGATCAGTTCATGGGTGCATAGCTTGCCCATTGTTGCATTTTCTCTTGATTTTGAGAGACGCGATCGCTTATCGTTCGAGCATCTTTCTCATTCCAGGTTGCCAAACAAGCGAGTGAGTCGTAAAAATAAAAGATGGGAACTGTAACATTTCCCGTAGCGCCAGCTAAATGTTGCTTAGCAATGTTTGCATTCTCAACCGCGCGATCGCGATCGTGAAACAAGTAACATAGAACTAATTTATTGACAAATAAGTAAAAAAGTGCTGTCTTATCGCTAGCTTGTTGGTGTCGGGATAGCATGACGCTTTCATCATAAGCTGTACCGATTAAACAACAAGGATCGTCTGCTTGTGAGAGTAAGTTCAGTACGGTTTGGCGATAAATTTGATGGTAATTACATACGGTTTGTTGCTTGAGATTGTTGAGGACATGACCGTAACTTGCCATAGTCGCTTCTAGTTCTACTAATTCTTTTCCTACTAGATAGGAGTGCAAGCAGTAGGTAAACCCACAATAGCCAGTATATTCCCAATCTCCGCTCTCTAAGGCATTTAAATATCCCGATTGTAAGGGTTGTAATGTGGCTTTAACGTTTTCTTTCCAATGGAGGAGGAAGTGATAAATTATAAATAACGTCTTTGCCTTAGATTGTCCGTACTCGCGTTGCGATAATAGATTTAGAGCTAATTGACCGAATTCATAACCTGTTTCGATGTCGTTTATTACGCCACAAAGTAGCAACCCATAGCTTGCATAAATGTAACTCGATAGCGCCACATTGCCATAGGTTGCCAATAAACCAACCATTTTAAATACAATTAACGGATATAAGGCAGGAACAGCCATATATGCCGCCGCAGTCGTCCTAGAGAGAATGGCGATCGCAGCTAAAGCTTTAGCGTCCGTCATTGGTGCTAATTTGGCTAATTCTGACGGTTTTTTTCCTTGCAATAAGTCTTGAGTTTGATGATATGCGATCGCGATGTCATCGTGAGTTGGATTTTCAGGAAGTTCTATATCTAAGCGTTTTAGCACTTCTAAGGCAATAGCGACTCCTTCAAGCATTTTGTTTTGGGAAACGCTGGCGGAAATTGCGATCGCGTCTAATTTGAGTTTGTCTAAAATAGTTTTGGCGCGTTCTCGAACGATTGCGGTTAATCTCTCCATCTCATCGATGTTCGCGCACAAATACGCCACTTCTACAGCTTCTGTATAAAAGGTTAATGCTGTATCGTATTGTCTTTTCCAGATATCGATAGATAATAAATTTAATCCCTGTTTGAGATAAGTTAAAGCGAATTGATAAGCGGTTGAGGCTTTTGCTTTTCTTGCGGCGATGAGGTTTAATTGTGCCAATTCGTCTCGTTGTTGCTGTCCTTCTAGTAACTCAATTCCCAGGTTCATATGTTCGACAAGCTCGAATATTTTTTCTTCTTGCTGTTGAGGAGAGATAGAATTGAGGAGCGAGCGCCCGATTTGTAAATGAATGGCTGGTTTTAACGTTTCGGGGATTAAACTATAAGCAGCTTGTTGAATGCGATCGTGAGCGAATTTATAAACAATATTTAACTCATTATTGTTGGGTTCTGAAATTTGTAAAATCAGTTCGCTTTGAATTGCCAACCAAAGTTTATCAGCCGTATTTCTTGGCGATTGGCGATTGGCGATCGCAAGTGTTTTGAGATCGAATTGATTGCCCAGACAAGCTGCTAAGTTTAGAAGTCGTTGCGTTTTTTGAGGAAGTTTTTGGATTTTTCCTACCATCAAATCGACCACATTATCAGTAATCGATTGATTCTGGATTGTTTCTAAATCCCATTCCCATTGTTGCGCGTCAAAGTTAAATGTTAATAGGTCTTCTGCATAAAGAGATTTGAAAAATTCTTTAACAAAAAAAGGATTTCCTTGTGTTTTACGAACGACTAATGCTGCTAAAGAGTCTGCGGATTGTAAATCGCATTTTAAAGTGTCTGCAATTAATTGAGTAATTGTCGAAACATCTAACGGTTCGAGAGAAATTTCATTAACGATTACTCCTTGCTTTTGGATTTGGGCGATCGCGAGTTTTAAAGGATGTATTTCGCTTATTTCATTATCTCGATACGCTCCAATTAGAAATAAACCTTTAGTATTGACATCTGTAAAAATCAGTTTTAATAATTCTAAGGTAGCAGAATCAGCCCATTGCAAATCGTCTAAAAAAATAACTAACGGATGCTCTTGAGAAGCGAAAACACGAATAAAATTTTGAAAAACTAAATTAAAACGATTTTGAGATTCAGTAGCTGGTAATTCTGAAACATTTGGCTGTTTGCCAATAATTAACTCTACTTCAGGAATGATATCGATGATTATTTGTCCGTTGCTGCCAAGTGCGGCTAAAATTTTCTGACACCACTTTTTTAATTCTGTCTGGGTTTCTAAGAGTAATTGTTCGATTAATTGCTGAAAAGCTTTAACGATCGCATAATAAGGAACATGACGTTTTAGTAGGTCGAATTTTCCCGATATAAATTGTCCGCTTGTATTAGTAACTGGTTTATATATTTCTCGAACCAGACAGCTTTTTCCAATGCCAGAACAGCCAGAAATGAGTGCGATTTCTCGTCGCCCAAGACTAACTTTTTTAAAAGTTTTTAATAACGCTTTTATTTGGTTTTCTCTACCGTATAATTTTTGGGGTATTTGAAAGCGATCGCAACTATCTTGTGAAGCCAAGTCAAAAATCGCGATCGATGAGTTTTTCTCTAATTGAGCCTGACAATTTTGTAAATCTGCTTTAATACCATAAGCACTTTGATATCTTTCTTCGGCTGTTTTTGCCAAAAGTTTCATGACAATTTTAGAGACAGCTAAAGGAATATTTGGATCGATTTCATGAGGAGCAAGCGGATATTTAGCCAGATGAGAATGGACGAGTTCTAAGGGGTCGTTAGAGTTAAAAGGAAGTCGATTAGTTAGCAGTTCGTAAAAAGTAACGCCAAGCGAATAAAAATCGGTTCGATAATCGATCGCGCGATTCATTCTTCCCGTTTGTTCGGGAGAAATATATGCCAAAGTTCCTTCTAAACCATTAGGATTTTTTAAAAGAATATTTTCTTGTAATAAGCGAGTAGAAATTCCAAAATCAATAATCTTCAATTGTTTTGTATGAGTATTCCAAACTAGATTAGAAGGATTAATATCTTTGTGAATGACATTAAAATGATGAATTTTATCTAAAATTTCAATGCTTTTTATCGCAATATTTAAAAATTCTGTTAAAGAAAAAGTTTGTTTGGTCAACCAATATTTTAAAGATTCTCCTCCAAAATCTTCAAAAATAATTACTAGCGTATTTTGATATTTTTGTAGTTCGTAAGTTTTAATGACTCCTTCGAGATTGAGATAGCGAGTCAATTGGTACTCTTGTTGATAGCGAACGAGTTCGACAGGATTAGGATTATCGTGTTTGAGCAATTTTAGGATAATAGGTAGATTATCCTTTTCTCGCCGTCCCCTGTAAATTAAAGAATTAGCGCTTTCATAAATATGAGCTAGGATGGCGATGCCTGGGAGAGCTATCATGTTTGCTCGATCGGTTTTTACCCAAATATAAATAGCCGAGTTTCTGTTTTTAATACTACTTACTATGTAGAATACCCAAATTTAGTCCAAAGTAATTAGTTTTGGAAATTATTCAATAATTATTATTTCAAGAATAAAAAAGCGATCGCCCATCACAATCTTTCAATAGCGGGAAGTAGCGGGAAATCTATACCCACATGGGTAAAATGAGCATCTTCGGCGAGAATAGTTGTAACGCCAAATTGGGTCGGGACGGGAATTTCACAGATGGGGTAGGTCAGTAATCTATCAAGCGAGCGATTCGAGAAAGCACTCCTAGAGTTAGAAAAACTGAAAACGCCTTACAAGGATGGTTTTCCCAAAATTTGGGAATGATAGTACTGGCATTTCCAAATTAGCCCCAGTCATGGATAAGAAAACGTTCCTAGAAAACTTAGAATGGATGCGATCGCAATATCAAACGACAGTACAGAGGGAAACTTCGTAGCGGTTGGGGTGCAAAAAGAAGTTAGATTGTGGGTCGTACATATTAGTTAAATCATCGCGATCGCATTTAGTCCAGATAGAAAGTGGTTAGCAAATAGCAGTTGTGGCATTGTGGAAATTAAAACGAAATTGAGCGAAGAAGTTTAATAAGATGGTTTTGAGGAAGATTGTCTAGACTCGTAGAGACTTTATTAATTAAAATTAATTTCTCGATGAATTTCAACTCCTCGACTTGCCATTGCTCGTTCAAATAGTTCGGTAGATAACACTTGTTCGACAGGAAAAATTCCGGGTTTGTTCAGTTTTCCTTCTAATAAAAATTGAGCAATACTTCCCGTTCCATATCCAGCAGCGATCGCCGTATTATCATGTACTAGTGTCGAGCAATATTTAACGGCTTTATTATATTTTTTACCTGCAATCTCTGCTCGCATTGCTACCCCAATTCCGCTAATTTTATCGGTAACAGATGTCATTTTATAGCTGACCTGAGAAAGAAATTCAACTCCTTTTGGATTTTTGATCCAAGCAGGAGGGAAGATATGCGCAGCTATCCAAGTGAGATGATTGTAAAAATCTGGAATCGAACCAAATTTTGTAATGACATTTTTGGCGGGAAAAGATTCAGCAAAGGTATAAGTTTCTGGAACGTCAAACCAATAAACTCCTGTCTTCCCATAAGGTTTGGGAAATTCAATTGTTTCGCGTTGAGTATAAGGCAATACTTTTTGCCATTTCCCATCAATCCAAGCATCAAAAGGTTGTTGCAAACCCAAAAAAGTCGTTCGCATTACGGTAATTCCCGCACCGCCAGAACTCGCAACAATATAACTCAAATGAATGGTTTCTGATTCATCAAGCTGTTCTACTCCTTGACGAACCATATTATTAGAAATTCCTGGAAAAATACCCGTATTTAAAATAGCTGTAATTCCAGCCGCTTTTGCTTCTTCTCGATAGTTAATGACTTTTTGATAAAAAGAACGGTGATCGCTAACATCAATATAATTAACTTGTTTTTCTATGCAGGTTTTCAAAACTCTTCCATCTCGATAATGAAATGGCCCCGCACAATGAATGACTAAATCGGAAGTTGCGATCGCGTTTTGTAATTTTTCTAAATCTTCTAAATCTAATGCTAAAAATTGCAGAGGTTGTTTGACTTCTGTTTTCGGTTGGCGACCCGTTACAATAACTTCTGCATCGGTATGAGTAACGATATCTTGCGCTACGCTACTACCAATTCTGCCGCAACCACCAATAATTAAAACTTTTTTAGTCATTCTCGTTATTAACAACTCAACTTGAACATCAGACCCGAATATATATTTGTCCTAGCTCTTGTTGTGTCATGTAACGAGTTCCGACAAGTTTATATTCAGATTCGATTAGAGGTTCCCAAAATAGGGCACTATCATTAATTATAGCGAGTCGATCGCTATCGCAATTCTTACAAAAGTCAATAATTCGATCTGCTAATAGCAAAACATAGATTGAAACCAAGCTCGACAAATCGCTCGAATATTCAAAACAAAGAGAACGCAATACAGCACCGTAATCCCTGAAAAATTCTGGTGTTTTTTGTTTCTGTAACCATAATTCTCCATGTCCGAGGTCGAAAATCGTTTTTCTAATTAAATATTATAATTAAACATAAAAGAGAATTTTCTAATCCAACCTAGCACCTAAAAAACGATAGCCAAGATCGATCGCGTCAAACTTCTCGATCGCACCATATTTAGCATTCCAGCGACCGCTATTTAAATCTTCTTTTAAAAGCTTTACTCCTTGTTTGACTAAGCTAGCATCCGCTAAAGCAAAAGCAGATATACACGCGCGAACTTCAGGGTCTAAATAAATTTCTGGTCGTCTCCATCCCGCAGCAGCAAACATATCGGTGAGATCGTAAGGTAACAAAAAAGGAGAAATTTCAACTTTTCTATGAATCGAAATTTCTATTAGCTTAGTGAATTCATCAATTGGTAAAAAAAGTTGTAAATCGAATTGTTTAAATGAGGGGAAATAATCAAGCAACCAAAAATCTTTATGTGCTTTTGGGTCAAATATGAAAAAAACAATTGCACCTTTTCTTGTAACTCGGTGCATTTCTCGAACAGCTTTTTCGAGATCGGAAAAATGATGGCTGGATAAAATACAAATAGACGCATCTACAGAAGCTGTTTCTAGGGGAAGATTTTCCGCATAACCATCAACCCATCGAACTCGCGGATGTTCTATCGCTTGTTGGCGCATTACTGATAAAGGTTCTACTGCTTGTACGAAAAAACCGCGATCGCCAATTGCTCTACTATAGTTTCCCGTTCCCGCACCAATATCCGCAATAATACAGGAATTAATTGCGAGTGAGAAATAGCCAGTCCGTATAAGAGGCTGGCAGTGGAACGAGCAAGAGGGTTTTCACCCTCTGTATCTTACATACCTT
>JALOOL010000336.1 GCA_025454425.1 Hydrococcus sp. Prado102
TTTAGCAGCAATTTTGACAGCAAACTTGACAGCTATTTTAGCAGCGCGATCGCCAAAGCACTTCCTTCCGCCGGATCGGTTCCCGCTCCTACTTCGTCGAGTAAGATGAGAGACTTATTATCAGTGACCAGTGAATTACCTGTTTTCTTTTCTCCTGATTCCTGTAAGGGCGAATGGCCATTCGCCCCTACAACTGATTCCTGTTTTAATTCCTCAATAATCCGAATGATTCGACGAATATGACCGGAAAACGTCGATAAACTTTGCTCTAAAGATTGTTCGTCGCCTATGTCTGCTAATATGCGATCGAACCACGGAAGTTCGACGGGTTCTTTTGCTGGGATAAATAAACCGACTTTTGCCATCAAAGCAGCTAATCCAAGGGTTTTGAGGGTGACGGTTTTTCCTCCCGTGTTTGGCCCGGTTATGGCAACGACTCGGATTTTGGGGTCTACTTGTACGTTAATCGGAACGACTTCTGTCCCTTGTTCGTGCTGTTGCTGCCAAATTAATAGCGGGTGTCGCAACTGACGCAGGGTAATCGGTTCTCCTCGCTCAAAATCGACAAATTTAGGGACATTTCCTTGCAACCACAAACTATAACGCGCTCTTGCCGTGGCTAAGTCTAAAATAGTAGCAACGGCTAATAACTCTTCTAAGTCTTCATGGACGGCGGCGATTTGTTCGCTTAATGCTCTGAGTACCTTTTCTTCTTCTGCTTGTTCCTGACGGCGATATTGTCTGAGTCGATTTCCGAGATCGACTACGGCGTTGGGTTCGACATACAATGTCGCACCCGTACTCGATGTATCGTGTATAATTCCTGGAATTTGGTCTTTTTGAGGCGCTTTAACGGGAATAACGAAGCGATCGCCCCTTTGGGTAATCACGGGTTCTTGAATGGCTCCGCCTTGTCGTTGCAGGATGTTATAAAGTTTTTGATAGATTGCATCGCGGACTTCTTTGAGGCGGACGCGAACCTCTGCTAATTTAGGTGAAGCGCGATCGGCTACTTTTCCCGCATCGTCGATACAGCGGTGGATTTCTTGTTCTATTTCGGGATAGGTGCGAATTTGGGCGACTAATTCAGTTAAAGTGGGAATATCTTCTCGATTGTCAATGACTCGTCGCAGTCGTCTAACTCCTGCTAATGTTGTAGCAAGATCGAGCAGTTCTTGTCCTCCAAGCATTCCCCCGATTTTTGCTCTTTCTAAGGATTCTCCGATATCGGTAATCCCATCAAACGACCACCCACTTTCTAAATCGAGTTCGAGTCGATAAACTTCTTGGGTTTGTGCGAGAAGTTGTAAGGTTTCTGATTTGGTTGTCGGGATTTCTAACTGACGTGCTGCGATCGCACCTAATTTAGTTGCAGCAAAAGTCGCTAAATGCTGACACAGGCGATTCCATTCGAGTAATTCTAACGTTTCTTGTTCTATCAAGGTTGAATCTTAAAACCCGCTTTGTCTTATCTTTGTCTTATTCTATATTTATTTTAGCTTAAATTAAGGTTGGTAAAGCCGATTTATGAATCTACTCTAAAAGATCTGTTTTAAGATTGGGCATATAACTTTGGTTGGATTTTAAGAAAATCTAACTTGCTATTAATACGCATTAAACTTTTAAATATTAGACATCTGAATGCAATCGATTGATTTGCGTCAAAATTATAGGAGAATTGCTATGCCACCTCGCTCTGACTCATTAAATGATGCCCTAAGCGCGATCGAGCAAGGACGCTATACCGAAGCCATCGAAGTCCTTGAAATGTACGAACAATTAATGTATAATCCCAAATCCGATCATTACGTGCAGGTACGTCAGGGATTGATAGAAGCATATGCTCGAACTGGAAACCAAAAAAAAGCAATTTGGCTATGTCAACAGTTGGTAGGACATCAAAATCCAGACGTGCAAGCTTGGGCGAAACAGAAAGTAGAATCGATTAACAAAGGGGAATTAGATCCAATAGAAGTTGAAGAGGTAGAACCCGAACCCATTCCGCAAAAAGTATTATTAACGCTAGAAGAATCGGAAAAATTGTTGGAAAAGGGAGCCAAAGCTTTTAAAAGCAAACGTTACGAACAAGCAATAGAAGCACTCGAACAGTTTTGCGACGGTTCGGATTCTCATACCAAAAATTATTTTTGGGGACAGACATACCTAGTTAAAGCATATCAAGCTACCGACCAACTCGACAAAGCGATCGCGTTTGGAGAACAAATGGCAAAAAGCGAGATGGAAGCAGTGCAAATCTGGGGGAAAAAGTTTTTAGAATCAGTTTCTAACTCGTCAACTCCACCTCCAGAAACGCCGACAGAAACCTCTGGCGAAGAAGCTGACAATTCTGGAGCATCATAAGTCTTAACATTGTTTTTACGATCGCACCCAAGCAATCCGTATTCTAGGGTTATCCGTAAATATTATGGAAAGCTTATTTTGTTTGTGTATTCTCAGCTTAATCTAAGGAGAATTGGTTAGTCTTACAGATAACAGAACAAGCTCTCCTTTGTTATTGTTGGTGACATTATGAATCCTACCGATTATGCGTCTTTAATCCATCCCGCGATCGCAGTGGCGTTTGTTTTTCCTATTATTGGGATAGTCGTTCATTTTGCTTGGCAAACTCGTCAGCGACGGTTGCAGACCACAGGAGACGGAAAAAGTAAAATTCCTCCCGTCGTGGGTAAAGAACACGTCAAACTAGGAAAATGGTTAACGGGTGCGGTTGTTGGGGTGTGTTTGTTAGGAATGGCATATCCTACATTTAGCAAGGCGATTGAAGAACAAGCTTTTACTCAAAAACCAGGAGAAATGATTTTCCTGATTTTAATGTTTGCAGCAACGATCGCTTCTTTAGTTTTTTTATACCAAGCTCAGTCTAGACTATGGCGAGCTATCTTTGCAGTGCTTAGCAGCCTTGGCGTTTTGATAATAGGCTTTCAAGACCTTGTATTACGTCGAGAAGGGTTTGGCTGGATCTTCCGACGAGATAACGAGTGGCAGTATTCTCACTTTTATTACGGTATCGCCGTCACGATTTTAATGATTTTTTCCTTAGCTATCGTTCAAGAAATTTATCTAGATCGCTCGAATCGCTGGCGTTACGTTCATATTATCGCGAACTGCTTAGCTTTGCTGCTATTTATCGGACAAGGCATGACTGGAACGCGGGATTTACTAGAGATTCCTTTGAGTTGGCAAGAAACGTATATTTATAAATGCGACTATACCAATAAAACTTGTCCTTAATTCAGAATTAAACTGCTGGGTGCAAGCCTTGCACCCCTACAAGAGGAACAGGCTTGCAACCTTACTGAATCCTGTTTTATTTAATTCCTAAAAGTTCCACATCAAAAATCAAGGTTGCATTAGGAGGAATAACACCGCCAGCACCGCGAGAACCGTATCCCAACTCTGAGGGAATAACTAAGGTGCGACGACCCCCAACTTTCATGCTACCTACGCCTTCATCCCAACCTTGGATGACCTGTCCGACTCCAATTTTAAAAGAAAAGGGTTGACCGCGATCGCGCGAACTGTCAAATTTCTTGCCGTCTTCTAGCGTTCCGGTGTAGTGAACGGTAACGGTTTGTCCTTTGGTTGGCGTTGCACCTTCTCCTTCTGCTACATCGACATATTTGAGTCCAGAAGGAGTTGTGACGGCGTTTTCTAAATTCATTGCAATAGTTTCCTTGACAATATTAGTGTTTTGTGCCATCTGTATGGGTTGAGTTTTGTTGAGTTCGGAAGCGATCGCTTCTTGCTTGCTAGGGCTACCAAAAAGCAAAGCACCGATCAGCAACACTCCAAAGAAAACAATAGCGCCAAAACTGATTAAAATTTCTTTCATTTAATTTTCCTCTCGCTAGACTTAAATTAACGCCAAAGCTTATTTTCAAGATCGCGTACCTGACGTTCTAGTCGATCGATTCGTCCGCGCAATTCATCCACTTCTGACTGACGAGGAACGCCCAAATCTTGTAGCATATTGCGCATTTGACGTTCCATATTTTTTTCAAAGTTGCCCTGTTCGGATTTTAGCTGAGTTACCATCTCGTCAACTAATCCTTTAGCGCGATCGGGGTCAATTTTACCATCTTTAACCAATTGTTCGCTGACTTCTCGAATTTTTTCAGCAGCGATCGAAGTCGTACCAATACCAAGCATCAATAGTTGTTTAATCCAGTCCCTATTGTCCATCTCAAATAATGACCTCTCAAAATATATCCTTTATGTTTCCAGCATAACAGTACGATCCTAGGGAATTTTGCGCCGTTAGTTAGAACAAATCGAGGAAAACTTTGCCGACGACTCCATAATTAATATTTAAATTAATTAACGCTTGCGATCGCATGGTATCAAAGCAGACACAGCTTTTAAAAAAGATATGTCACAATTATGTAAATTAATTACATATTTATTCAAATTTGTTGAAGATTTTAGGGATTATTAAAGTTCTATGGATTACAAACAAGAGCTAATCACAACAATTCACGATTTTGGGTGTAACTTAGAATTTTTGGAAGAGAAAATACTCGATCTCAGCGAACAGTCTTCTACGGCGGTCGTCATCCCAGCATTATATGACGAGTTAGAAAGACCAGCTTTAACTATCATTCGCGATCGCCTCAAGCAATGTGCTTTTATCAAAACGGTTATCGTCTGCTTATATGCAGATACGATCGCGCAATATACACGCGCCGTTGAATTTTTTGAATCGTTACCCCAACCGACAATAGTAATTTGGGAAAATGGCACAAGAGTCACGCGAATTTTAGAAACTTTACGGGAACGTTCGCTAGATTTATCCACTTTTCGCGGCAAAGGTCGCGCAGTTTGGCTGGGACTAGGTGTAGCTTCTCTAGAAGCCGAAGCGATCGCGCTTCACGATGCAGATATCATCACCTACGATCGCTCCTATCCACTAAAACTCCTCTATCCCTTACTCGAAAAAGAATTTGGCATCGCCTTCAATAAAGCCTATTATGCTCGTATCAGCAGCGAATCTCGCTCCATGAACGGTCGAGTTATGCGCTTATTTGTAACGCCTCTGCTGACAGCATTAACAGAACTTTTAGGCTATCAAAATTTTCTACGCTACCTGCATTCGTTTCGCTATCCCCTGTCAGGAGAATTTGCTCTCAATCGGGATTTGGCACTTAATATTCGCATTCCTAGCAATTGGGGTCTAGAAATTGGCTTACTCGCAGAAGTTTATCGCAATGTCGCTCAAAAACGCATTTCTCAAATAGATTTAGGCATTTTCGACCACAAGCATCAACCAATCGGTGCTTCTACTCAAGAAGGATTGCAAAAAATGTGTCGAGACATTCTCCGTTCTATCTTGCGCACGCTCACTGAAAAAGAACAGGTGATTATAACTAGAGAGCATCTCCACTCACTGCGCATTAAATTCCGTCGAGAAGCGCAAGATTACACCCGTCAGTATTTTGTCGATGCGCGGTTCAATCAGTTAAACTTCGATCGCCACCAAGAAGAAGTGACCACCGAACTGTTTGAACAAGTCATTGCAGATACAGGAGAAGACTATTTTGTCAACCCTGCGGGAGCGCAAATTCCAGACTGGACGAGAGCTTTAGTCGTTATGCCCGACCTGCGAGAGCAGTTGCGAGATGCTTCACTCACCGATGCAGCAGAAGCAAGGGCTTTAAAAGTCGTTCACAACGACGCGATCGAAGAAGTAGCCTAACACTCTCATCCTTCTTAAGGGGCTATAACAAGAGATTTTTCATATATTTAGTAGGGTGGGCAATGCCCACCCTACTAGCTACTAGGTAGAAATTTAGGTTTCCCAGATTTGATGAAAGCCACAATCTTAGTGTGGATGAGCTACTATCGACAACTAGGATTTTTGTGTAAGTCCTGATTTTGTAGCTAGTTGTGGAAGAGTTAGCTTTTTACTTTTTGAATAGATGTATAGCAAGTAACAAATAAACAGAATATTTGTTCAGACAGCAGACAGAAGTAACCGCTAGAGCAAAATAGTTATTCTATGAAAAGAATTAAAACAGAATAAATAATAAACAAAACGATGAACCGACAAGACTTTTTTTATCCGCGATCGCGCTACTACGGGGATTTTAAGCCAGAAAAACTGGTTTTCAACGCCAATCTTCAGGAATTTTCCCAACAAATTAGTTATATTTCTAATCTACAAACAGCCGGAAAACTAACTGCTGAGGAAGCTTATCAAAAAATTAAAACGCTTTGGAAACAATTAAAGCACTCTAAAAAAGAACTCAACATTGGTGAAAATTTAGCTTAATCTTGAAAGAAAATGATGTGGCGATCGCGATCGTAAGTAATCTTTCCTTGTTGCTTTAATTTTCCCATCAATCGAGAAATCGTTACTCTAGTAGTGCCGCAAATATTTGCTAGTTCTTGATGCGTGAGGCGAATGCTCAAACGATAGCCTTGCGCTACTTCTTGTCCAAAATTTTGTTTCAACCACAATAAAAGATGATGCAAGCGTTCTTGAATTTGTCGCACCCCAGAAATAGCCAAAAGAAATTCTGTCTGTTGTAATCGATGAATAATTTGAGGCAAAATAATTTCTTTTAAATGAGAGGAATTATCTATCTCTGTTAGCAA
>JALOOL010000056.1 GCA_025454425.1 Hydrococcus sp. Prado102
CAATCGAGCAATTTGTTTGTGAGGAATTCCCACTCCATTATCAGCAACAATACACCGAATTCGATCTCCTTCATCAACTACATCTAAGGCGATCGTCAGTCCAGGTGCATTATATTTAATAGCATTACCGATCAAATTTTCTAACACTCGCCAGAGTTGTACGACATCCGCATTTATTAACGGCAAACTTGCTGGAATTTTATTGTCAATTTGCGTATTGTGAACTTCTAAAATTGGCTGCCATTCCTTCAAAAAATTCTGCCACAACTGAAACAAAGAAATAGGCTGCTGGCTCAGTGTAATCGGATCGGATTTTAACTGCCGTACTTTGACTAAAGAATCAATGAGTTTTTGCTGTCGAGAGCAACTTTGCCACAACGTCTCTAACAACTGGCGCTCGAAAATATATTCTGACTTATTTTGAGCTAAAAAGCTCTGTAAAGCCATCGACCAACCTATTACGGGATTGCGTAGATCGTGAGAAACAGTGTGTAAAAAAACTTCTAAAGCTTTTTCTGCTTGTTGTCGTTCTTTTATTTCCTTTATTAACTGTTGATTGTGCTGTTTTAGATATTCGTTTTGCAGATATAACTGCTGAGAAAAGCGAAACACCTCTTCAAGATTCTTGAGTACTTCTAAGAGATTGACTCGCTTCTCCATCAAAGGAATTATTCCTGCATCTAGTTTGGCAAACGGCAAGATGCTGTTAATCAATGTTAATAACAGTTCTCCACTCCGGTTAATTAGTTGTCGATATTTCTCCTGTTCCTCGCCTAAAGAACCAGTACGATTCAATAATTGAGAAAACCCCAGAATAGCATTTAGTGGCTTTCGTACTTCACGATTGACCTTAGTAAGAACTTGACCGTAAAACTGGTAAAAACCTTG
The DNA here is from genome assembly GCA_025454425.1 of Hydrococcus sp. Prado102. GTDB lineage: Bacteria > Cyanobacteriota > Cyanobacteriia > Cyanobacteriales > Microcystaceae > Hydrococcus. The sequence goes on from JALOOL010000056.1 coordinate 889, forward strand.
ATTTGGCAACAGATTGGTAGATAGTTCCATCACTTTCTTACTCATCGACTCACCAAAATTATTTGTTAACTTTTTTAAAGGTATAAAACAATATATTTCCTTCTTTTTCTATTTGTGTAGATTTCTTTAATTTTCTTCTTAAAACTTTAGACTTTCTTTAGATTTTATCGAGCTATTTAAAAATTTGTTGTGTAGCCTCTATAAGAAACCTTTACGAATTTTTCGCTCGCACTTGCAGCGAACCAAGTTTGGCGGCATAATCGCGGACGGATTGGGTTTGAAGTCCTTCTACAGTCTGCTTCTGAGGCTTGTCAGTAACAGGCTCGTCCGCTTCGCTAGGGAGAGGCAGCATTCGATAAGCTTCCTTTATCCGTTCGTCGATCGCATTGTCTAGATCGAGATTTTGAGAATGAGAAGCTGCTCGCGCTTCTAATTGCGGACAGATATGGCTGTCCCAAAGCGATTCCGACTCTTGCGCTCGCAAACGGTCTGATTTCGGTACGGGAATGGTCAACCGATAAGGAAAGAGAGCCTCATTACCCGATCCGTAAGCTGGCGAGGTGATGACGCACTTGCCTTGGGGAAAGCGCATAATCTCGTCAGGACTAATTAACGGCTTTTTGTGTAGCTGTTCGCTCCAAGTAATCGAGCGACTTGCCTGCTGACCCAGAGAATTGCCCGTACTCCGCGAGCGAATCGACACTTCTGTCTCGCCGTATCGTTTCGAGTACTTCTCCGCCGTTTCCCAATCATTGGGATTGAACAAAACGTGAGTCGATAGCGCAGAAACGGTTGCTGCTCCTCGCTTATCTCCATAAGTATCATAAAGCTGATTGAGCGACTGAATGCCGATGATGGGTACGCCGCCATTACTACGATACTCGTTGACCCAGTTGATAATGCGATCGAGTTTGATGGACGGGAATTCGTCTAAAGAATAGACAAAAGGATTCTTCCGTTTAGTCGCTAAATTTTCTACTACGCACAAGTGAATAGCAGCCGCTAGCAGAGGTGCTAGAACTGACCGTCGTTTGTCATCTAACTTGAAAAAGATGACCTGTTTGCCGTCCAAGCGAATAGAAATAGTGCTGCGACCGATAAAGACGCGCAAGATATCTTTTTGAATGAAAGCACTGTAAGTGGCTTCTGCCGTCGCCTTAATCCCTGCAACCGTCTTTTCTGCATCTTTAGAGGAAAGTAATTGAGAAAAACTCGGCGCAATCCAGCGATCCATTTTGAGAGGGTGTCCGTTTGGTCGGTTAACTGAATGATAAATTCGCTCGACGAAATTCGGTAATTGAATGAAAGCATAAACCATTGCCAAATCGGGATAATTGCTCTGCTTGGCTAACTGTACTAATCCTCTCGCTAGCATCTCTCCCGCTTGTTGAAAAAATTCGTTTCCTTTTCCCTCTCCTAACCCAGCATTCTGAGCGATAATCCGACCCAATTCTCCTGCCATCATGGCATCCTGATGATTCTTCATAAAATCTAACGGATTAATTACCCCGCTGTAAGCTTCGCCAGGGGCTAGTACCTGCACATCGTAGCCGTAACGGGCAGCTAAAGCCGCGTGCAGCCGCACCTGATCCCCCTTTTTGTCGTAGACGATCGCGCTAAATCGCTGTCTAAAAGTACTTTCGAGCAAGCGATCGATGACCGAGTAAGTCTTGCCACTTCCAGGCGTGCCAATGACTAAAATTCCTCGCCCCGCATCGGGAAACCAGATCGTGGGAGAAACACCTAGCAAGGTTTGCACTCTGGTGCTCCATCCCTTAAATTTCCCTCCCCACCAATAACGGGGCGTTCCGCTCCACAGGGTACAAGGATAGCAAGTTGTTTGCTTTATTTGCTTGAGAGCAAGATGGTTAGCCCACATCTTTTCTGCTATCCCAGCAAATCGGGCAGAGGTCAGTTTTCCCTTGCCTTTTCCCATAATGGCTCCTAGAAGCAGCAAAACTACAAATGCTCCTAGCATCGTCAATCCTTCTGGATTGAGAAACTGTTTGAAAAGTCCAGCCAGATCGATAGAAATAATAGGACGGGTTTCAACCGTTTCCGTTTGGACGGCGCGTGCTACTAATCGCTCGCTTTTCATACTTATTTTTCAAAAACTTTCTCAGGGTGAATCTTGAACGGCTTAGAGGCTACCGCCTCGCACTCCTCAGCCTTTTTTGATACACAAATCGTTATGGTCAAACCACAATACGAAATTGACTCCGAACTGTTAGAGTCCAAATACAATCAAACTCGTAAACCGTCTTTACCCTATGGCATTGTAATTAACGGCGATCCAACCGGAATTTTAATTCCCAAAGACCAACTCCTTAAAGCCGAATGGCAAGTGATGCCAACAGAAGAGGCACTCACTACGGTTGAGTTCGCCGAAGAAGTGACTGGACTACTGTTGAGCAAGTGCCGAATGCTCGTCCTTGCTTTTGTCCCGGAATACGTGCGCTGGAAAGATATTGAAGAAAACGGAGAACAAGCTGGGACTTTCATTGCTCTCTACGAAGACTATCGCCACCGTCTCGATAAGAAAACGCAGGATGTCTGTAGCGAACACGCATTGATCTTCCTCGACTCCAAAAACCTACCTTTGCACAAAGTCCCGATTGTCGTTCGGTTCAAGAACGTCGCTCTTTGGTCGTTCAAAAGTGCCCGCGAAGAGTTCTACCGCGCACTAGAGAAAGTGTTTGCCGACTATTTTGAAACCGACTATAGCGGCAAAAACGACAAATGGCGATCCCTTGGAATACTTAATATCGAGTTTCGAGCAGAAAAAGAAGGGGAAGGCAGGAACAAATCTTTATGTTGCAAAACTTCTAAAATTATTGCTCCTACCCTTAACAACTTTTCCAAACTTTTCCTCGGACAGCTAAAAAGGAAACAGCAAATTTGGCACTTTCACAACACCATTGCTGGGTTTATCGAAGGTAGCGGCTCTCAATTGCCTGCCCTTGCTACCAGTGCCGAACCCGATGTTGAGGTTTTGCCACCAAGCCACAATAATGGCAAGTCACTGCGCCGCATCAATTCAGTTGAAGATAAACCCGAACTCGATGAAGACTCGGACGATTGGGAAAGCGAAATTGAAGAAGACTTTGTTGATGAATAGGTAGCAATCAGTAAGCGATCGCAAAATGCCAAAAACTCCAAACGGTCGAGCCTGTCAGGGTTAGCAACAATGCTAGCCGAAACCAAATTCCCATTTTCATTAACCATTTGGGAGGTCGAGATCGCGATCGCATCCTTCGCTGCTGGACACTAGCTGTCATGCCAACCTCCTAGCTCTAGTTCGGGTTGTTTCAATAGAGGATTGGGATTGGCAGCCGTATCTGTCCAAGCATTATCCGCTAAGTTGGAGCAATCGTAGATATTCTCCTGATAGCTATCTTCAAAGTTTCCTTGTTTAGACGCTTTTACACCATAAGCGCGATCGGGATTCTCATTTTCGCGATCTCGACTGTTATATCCGAAGCTTTCGTTGGAATAGGTCATTGCTGTCAGTTATCTATTCAAGATTAACGCTCTTACTTTAAATCAAACCCTCCTGCCAATAACTCGCCTAACCAGATGATTTCGCTCGCTCCACTTGGCACGCTATCTGGTGCTTTTTAATGACAACTGGCTTACTCATATCGAATCATGTGCAAAGATTTAATCGATCGCCTGCTCGCTCAAGTCCTTGAAAACCCTCCCTATTCCTGGTTTCCCTCCTCTCAATCGGTAACTGAACAAATTATCGCTCGTGCCAACATCCAATCCGGTCATCGGTGTCTTGATGTTTGCGCTGGCGATGGACGACTGGCGATCGCAGCTAGAAAAACGGGCGCGATTGTCGATGTCATTGAAATTAATCCCCTTTTTCAACAGATTCTTTTTCAACAAGGGTTTCGCCTAGTGGGAAAGGATTTTATGCAGACTCAACCTCAACAACTTTACCCTCGCATTATTAGCAATCCGCCTTTCAGTTTTAGTCCAGAAAAAAGGGGAGTCGATCTAACCATTATTCGACGTGCTTTCGACCTCTTTCTCGCTCCTGGCGGTCGTTTAGTTTCGATTGTCAGTGCCTCTCACCGACATACTCGCTGTCCAAAAGCACAAGCGTTTCGTAACTGGCTTAACACAGTTCAGGCAGAACTGATTGAGTTGCCTTTGGAGAGTTTTTGGGGAACAGAACGTCCTGTCACTGTTGAAAGTTGGTTATTAATTGCTGACAAGCAATAAGCCGATTTTGATAAATCGAAAAAATTTACCTGCTTCTTTCTGTCCTATCTGCAACCTGATTGCTCGATTCAAATTCTTCTCGAAAATCTGAAAATGAAACCTTCTTACCAATTGATTGAGAAAGCAGAACAACTGCCATCTGCTTTAGCACCATTCCAATGTGCCAAAATCGTCGGTCTAGACTGCGAAACTACCGGACTCGATCCCTACCGACACCGCATTCGATTAATTCAACTTGCGATCGCCCGTCACCCCGTTCTTATTATCGACCTAGCAGCGATAAAACCCAATTCTCTTGCTCCCCTGCGAGAGTTTCTTGCTTCTAACTGTCTGAAAATTGGGCATAATCTCAAATTCGACTGGCAATTTTTAGCTCAAGCTTCTCTGACTCCTAGCCCTCCATTTTTCGATACCTACCTTGCCTATCGAGTTCTCACGGCTGGACTAAAAAAGAACTGCGCTCTTGAAGGGATATCGAGCCAACTTTTAGAAATTTCTCTTGATAAAACCCAACAGAACAGCAATTTCTCTGGCTCTCTAACCTCTGCTCAACTCCAGTATGCTGCAACCGATGCTGCTATTGTCCTGCCTCTGTACCAAGTCCTCAAACGCAAATTAGAAAAAGCTACTCTGACAAAAACAGCCCAAGATGAATTTAACTGTTTGCCCGTTGTTGCTCAAATGGAACTCAATGGTATTTATTTAGACCTGGAGAAATGGCAGCAAATGGGCGATCGCTTAAAATCCCAGTTACGTCATTTAGAACAACACATCAATCGACAACTCAAACCCTCTCAGTCGCCTCAACCAAAACAAATTTCGTTGCTCCCTGACTTTTCTGACACTATCAATCTCCGCTCTCCCAAACAAGTCAAACTAGCTCTAAACGCTCTGGGCATCTCCATTTCCTCAACCAATTCTCTAACCCTCATTCCTCTAGCCCAAGACTATTCCATTATCCGCTCTTTACTCGAATATCGCAGTCTGGCAGCTAGAATCAGTACTTTTGCTGAAAGATTGCCTGCCCACATCCATCCGCTCACCGGACGCATTCATGGAAATTGGTTTCAGATGGGTGCAAAATCTGGTCGCTTTAGCTGTCGCCATCCCAACCTCACCAATATTCCCAGAGATGCTCAAACTCGACAATGTTTTACGGCACAACCAGGTCATGTCCTCGTTAAAGCTGACTACAGCCAAATTGAATTAAGACTCATTGCCAAGGTTAGTGGCGAGGAGCGCATGAGCCATGCTTATCAAAATGGAGAAGATTTACATCGACTGACGGCGGTCTTAATTTTTGACAAACCCTTGTGCAAAGTTACAGATGAAGAACGGCGTTTGGGCAAGATTGTCAATTTCGGCTTGATTTACGGTATGGGAGTCCAGAAATTTCGTATGACGACTGCACAAAAGCATAACATCCTTCTTTCTGTTCGGGAAGCTTCTGGGTTTCGCAAAAAGTTCTTTGAAGCTTATGCAGGACTAAAAACCTATCAAACCCAGATTAGACGGCAATGGCAGCAAGGAATGAGAGTCAGTCGAACTCTCGACGGAAGGCGACGGTTGTGGTCAAAACAGCGAAAACCTATCCTCAACGAATTGCTCAACCATCCCATTCAAGGCGCGAATGCTACTATTCTCAAAAGAGCGATCGCGCTTCTCGGACGATATTTAGTTCGGACTAAAGCTAAACTCATCGCTGTCATTCATGATGAAATTCTTTTAGAATGTCCCTCCCAAGAAGCTGAACGAGTCGCGGCGTTATTGAAGCAGTGTATGGTTAAAGCAGCCAAAGAATTGTTAAATCCTATTCCAGTTGAAGTAAACGTAAAAATTTTGCCAAGTTGGAGCGATTAAAGATTAGAAATAGACGCGAAAATAAAGGGAAGCTTGTTTGAATTTCTTAGTTTTTTCAGTTAAAATCTATTATTTAATTTCTAAACTTGTATAAGTTATATTAATTAAATAAATGCTTGCTACAAATTAATACATCTAAGCAAAAATTACAAAACTAGATATGCAACAATATTTTTTATTTTTGATATTAATTTAATATTAAATAGCTATTGATTAATCACTAAAATTCATGTTTTTTGAGATTTTTTGTTCAAAATTTATTATTTTTTAATTTAGTTTTATAGGTTTTTTATGATAAACTTATGTTCGTTAATACTTATGAAAATTTTATTAGATTTAAGGATTAAATAATAATTTTTTTATTATTTAAAACCACTTTTTTCTAAAAAATTTATCCAGACATTATATCTCTTTTGGCAACTCAATAATAAACTTGGTATCTTGTCCAATTTTACTTTCTACTTTAATTTTCGCTCCAACCTGCTCCAAAAATTTCTTACTTACATAAAGACCTAAACCCATACCATCAGTTACTGGCTTATCGGTGTTAAAAGCATCAAATAACTTTTCCTTAACTGCTGGCTGAATTCCTACACCATTATCCCTTACCACAATCAGGAGTTTTAGCTTATCTTCTATTATCTCTTGAGTAGCTTCTATCTTAATTTGGGGTTGATATCTTTCTATTTCTTCTTTTTTTTTACTAATAACTGAATAAATTGCGTTATCAAGTAAATTAATAAGAGGAAACTCTAAAATAACAGGTATTTCTTCAGTTTCTATCTCTGGCGCGATCGCTACATCTAGTTCTATATCGTCAAGAAAATTACTATTTCCTCGATACTGGCTTGCCAAGTCGATCGCGTTTTTAATGATTAGTCCTAATTGACTTTTTGCATCACTGCGATCGACCCGAACCAACATCAAGTCTAAAACCAAATTAATCCGATCGATATGCGTCTGTAACTGAGAGGTTATTTCAGAAGAAATTTCTTGTTTGTTAGCTAAAGAAAACTGAATCGCTTGAACGCTCAATCCTAATAAATAAAGCGCATTTTTGATTTCGTGAGAGAGTCCGGCTGCCAACCTTCCCAGTAAGGCCAACTTTTCTTGTTCGATTAATTGTTGTTGTGCCTGCACTAAAGACTGAGTTTGTTTAGCTACCTCGGATCGCAACTCTTGTTGATATCGATGAATCCGAAGCCCAAAACTGTACCCTAGCGTCACAGTTGCTGCGCCCCAAACTCCCAATAAGGGAGGAACTATCGGCAACCACCATCCCTGCCAAAATGCGATAATGTAGGTTCCTATCAACAACGCGGTAGCCCCTATGCCTACTCCACTGGCGACAATAACCATTTGCAGGGGATAGCGCTGATGAACCCGCCAGACAATCGCGCTACTGAGGGCAGTCCATCCGATTATCCACAAATAATCGATTCCGTCAAAGGGGCTGCGCCAGACTTTTAGTAAAGGACGGCGATCCAAAACGGCAGAGATCGTTTGAGAAATCAAAATGGCATGATACGTCACGCCATAAACTGGCTTGGGCGTTTGGCGCTGCCCTCGACTCATGGGAGTAGCAAAGTAATCTTTCAGGGATGGCGCATAAGCCCCAATTAAGACGATGCGATTTTTAAATAAATTGGAAGGAATTTTATTTTCTAAAACCTCTGTCACGGAAATAGTACGAAACGCTTGCGGTGGCGATCGCCAGTTGAGCAAAATTTGATAGCCTGCATCGTCCGCCCGAATGTAGCCCCCATCATTTGCCTCAAACCGAGGAAATACTACCCCGCCCAGTTGTAATTCTCCCGTTGGCGCGGCAGTTGCGTTGATTCCTTCCGGCTTAAGATAGCGATGGGCTACTAATAATCCAAAACTGGCGATCTCATCTTTTCCCGTCACCGGATACAAGTTTCCTCGACGTACTACTCCATCGTCATCAACGACGACTCCAATATCTCCCACTTGATTTCGAGCTTTCAAAATCGGCGGGGCAGCAATCGGTTGAAAAAAATCATCGCCGGGAACTTGGGTAAACTTTCCAGCACCAATTAGGTTGGGCGTTTCTCGAAAAACCGCTTCTAATTCAGCTTTTCGAGAACCAATTGGAAAATCTCGGAGCAAATCTAGCCCGATGACGCGGGGCGATTGGGCTTTAATTTTTGTTAATAACCTTGCCAGGGTTGCATCGTCGATTTGCGCGGACTGTAATTGCTGCATATCCGCTTCCGTTAACCCTACAATCGCGATGCGATCGTCAACGGGTTCGACGGGGCGAGATCGAAATGCTAAATCTAACGCCTTCCACTCCCAAGGTTGCAACCAGCCTAACAGCCGACAGCCGATTAATAAGCCAATAACAATCCCCGTCGAGATTAAACTGCCATGCCATTGTTGCCACCACTGCTTTAACATTTGACGTTTCCTGACGCGATAATACAGGCAACATCGCGATTTCTAAACGCGAACTCGATTTGTCGCAAAAGAGACTCAAAAAAAGGACGGTTATGCTCGAAACTAACAGTTAAAGCATCGTACCATATTCCCTGTTGGGCAAGAATTTTGGCTTTTCTAGCACCTGCAACCGCCTCTAATTGCTGGCGCAGCCCTAACGAGGGTTCTACTCTCTTCAACAAAATTCTCACCGATTCTCCTTGAGACGGGCGTTCTCCACAAGGAACGACAGCAGCCAGGGCATAGGTTCGCTGGCTTTGCAGTCCCTTCGCCGATTCAGGCATGGTAACTTTAACCAGTCCTGGCGTTCTGACGACGACTTCTGTTGCCCAAATTGAATTTTCTGCTTCTACATCGGTTAGCGAGATCTCAATTGGTTGACTTGGAATTTCTGAGACCCAGAAAAAAAAGCTGGGATGACTTTTAATGGTTCGCCCCAGATGATCCTTGGGTGCCGCAATTGCCAGTTTTGGTAATTTTTCTGGACATCCTCTCGATCCGGCAGACTCGGTGGTTTGCTGCCTGCCATTATCGGGAGGAACGTAGCCTTCTATACTACTGGCGACGACCGCCCCCGTCCAACCTAAAACAAAAACCCCTACCACCGATAAAATACTAACTTTTAACATGTACGCTTGCGATGTTTTTGGTTTTTTGCAATATTTTTGCCCGATAGAACATCATATCCAATTTCTTTTTACGCTCGCAATCTTTTATGATATTTGTCGAATTAAATAAGCAAAAAAAAATTAATTTACATAAATTAATTTTAGTCAATTATTTGGTGTGTGGATGTTTGAATCAATAGAACGCGCAGAGTTCTGCAAACATGGATTTTCAAACTTAAGGGAGAAGACCCTAACCCTAAAGAAGATTACGGCTATCGAAAAGACAGCAGTCAATTGCTTTCCCAACAAACGGAATATGAAGACATTCCCTGTAGCAATTGGCTAGCTCAACATAAAAGTGTGACTTAACTAGCGAAACACTACCTTCGCCTCGTCCATCTCGTTTGTCAACTGAAGACTTGTTGCCCTTTTCTTTAGAAAGATTCAAGTCCGATTAATCCTTTCTCTGTTGAATAACTTTTCCTAAATGTTAAACTCAATGCTGAGATGGCTTTTACTTTTCAGCTTCTGGTCTTTGCTCGTTTGCCCAGCTTTTGCCCAATCGCCATCTCTCCCTAACAATCCTACCGTTAACCGCTCTAAGCTAAAGATTCGAGAAATTTCCATTGTCGGATGTACGGTTTTCTCTAACGAACGACTCGCTGCCCTTACCAAACCATACGTTGGAAAAACTGTCGAGCTTAACGAATTGCACGTCATTATTCAATCGGTCGTGCAAGCTATCGATCGACTATACGCTCAAGAAGGCTATATTAGTTCTGGCGCTTATTTCCCTCCTCAAGACTTGTCTGAAGGAACGATTCAAATTCAAGTAGTGGAAGGAAGTTTAGAAAACTTAGAAATTAACGGACTAGAGCGACTGCAAGACTCTTACATTCGCGATCGCCTTTTAGACGCTACTACACCGCCGCTCAATGTCAATCGGGTTCAAGAAGCTCTACAACGACTGCAAAATAACCGTCTCATTGCATCTATCTATGGTGAGATAGCGGCAGGCAGTTCTCCTCACTCCCGTTTATTAAATGTAGCCGTAAAAGAAACACCACCTTTTTCAGCAGCCGTTCAATTCGACAACTACTCATCTTTCACGGTTGGAGATCTTCAAGGCACGACTGTCTTAGAACACCTCAACTTGTTGGGATGGGGAGATAGTGCTTTGGTTCAGTACAACCGCACCGAAGGTTTAGAAAAGTTTTATACCGACTATACTATCCCCCTCAATTCCCAAGATGGAACGCTAAAACTCTCCTACGAAATAGGAGACAGTCGAATCATCATTGCACCCTTCAATCGTTTCGATTTAGAGGGAAAAACGCAAAAAGCGTCTTTAACTTGGCGACAACCGATTATTCAAAGTAACAACAACGATCTTGCTCTGTCTGTCGGGTTAGATTGGCAACAAAACGAATCTTTTCTTTTGGGACAACCTTTCTCCTTCATTCAAGAGGTTCCTGATGGCACATATCGGATTACAGCTTTACGCTTGGCTCAAGAATGGACTCATCGTTCCTCTAGACGAGTCGTGGCACTTCGCTCGGAATTTAGTTTGGGTTTGGATTTGTTTGATGCGACCGTTTTAGACAATGAAAGCGGATTAGACGGGCGGTTTTTCCTTTGGAGGGGACAGTTTCAGTGGACTGAATTAATTACCAATACTTTGCTCTTTGTCACTCAACTTTCCGGTCAATGGACGGAGGATGTTCTGCTTCCTGGAGAACGGTTTCAAGTTGGAGGGATATATACTGTTAGGGGATACGACCGAAATTTCCGAACGGGCGATCGCGGCATAGCGGCTAGAGTTGAATTTCGCTATACTCCTGTAAGCGATCGCGATTGGGGCACGTTAACCCTTTCTCCCTTCTTCGATTTTGGCGCGATCGGCGATAATCTGGTTTCTCCTCTTTCTCCCAATCCTATTGCCAGCACCGGGGTCAGCCTGCAATGGCAGCGAAACCCTTTTTTGCTTCGACTCGATTATGCCGAGCCGCTAACAGAAACCCAGCACGAACAGAATCTTCTTTTTTTGTTTCAGCTTCAGCATAGATTTTAAAAGAAACAGAGTTTTTTCCGGCGAACAAATTGCCACAGACTAAGCGATTCAGGGCATAAAAACCCTTGTTCCATCTGGCATTAAGCACAAAGATTGAGTTGTTAGTCAAGCAGAGAGTGTGACCTTCATTCCTTTGTATTCACGCCATAATCCAAGACGCTTGATTCGATATTCTATAAGCTCTGTTGTAGTTCCATATGCTGCTGCTACTTCAGATATCTTTTGTTTTTCTTTAACCAGCTTCTTGATTACGACTGATGGAAGCAGAGTTGCTGCTGCAAGATAGTAAGCATCGTGTTCATCAACCTCAGCAAAAGTTCTGCCATAAATATCGGCTACCTTCGTTATTCGTGTCAATTTGTGACCGAGTAGGATGTGCCATATTTCTTCTAACAATGAAACACGTTGGCGCTTTTGACTTTGAGAGTTGTTCCAAACAATTGCCCATTTATCTGTATCCTCCTCAAGAGGAATACTCATTGCAGACCAACTTTGCTTTCCAGAATTTAGTAGTTGGGATTTTAAATAATCGTCAAGACCACTAACCTCTGCAAAGCTCATTATTTCTACCCCCTCAATCTTGAGACGAAAAGGATCGAGCGGTTCATTCTCAAGCAAACCCACATCTTTACGAAATGCGTTTGCCATTATTTCCATCTCATCTTTGGTGAGAGAAATTGCAGCATCAAAGTCCTCAGTACTGCTTTGTTCCATAACAGTGTGAATTGAGTCTGAGCCGTATTTACGTTTGAGATAATCTGCAACTCTCAAAAGACCTTGAACAGTTTCTGAGTCAACTTGTTTGCGGGCGCGAAAATGAACCAAAGCCACGCTGTCGAAATTTAAACCAGCACGTCGAGCATCATCGCCAAGCCACTCAAGAATACGAATCTTCGTATTGTTGTCAGGTTCTCCATCTCCTCTCTCAACGCGCCCTAGAGTTGAGAAGCTCACCCCAATTATGGATGAAAGTTTTCTAAGACTATATCCCTGAGCCTCTCGCTTCTCTTTCAGCAATTTAATCAATAGTTCTGTTTGACTATCCATACAAAATAAAAGCTTTTCTTCATCTTTGTGCGACGGTGAATTGTTGACACAACCTCTTTCCGAAAATAAACTGTATTTAATCTTGTGCGAGGCTGGATTAATGACACACATAATATTAAAACTCAAATTGTGTCGTAATACATCATCAGACATTTAAATGAACATTTTCTTTTCAGATTTCTTCAATGTTTCACCTGCTCTAATCGATGAATATGGAGCTTTCAATATATCGCTCATCAACGATCTACCCTTATTTGTAGATCCATTTTTGCTGTTTAATAGTGAAAACCCAACCTATCAACAGCTTCACAAAGATATCATTTGCTATATGCGCTTTTTAAAGGAAATGTCTTTGTCAGGCGCAATTAATCCATGTTTAGTAGAGGCTTGGTTTACGTTCCCTGAAGTTAAGCAAAACTGGCTCGGATTCAGTGTAAAAGGCAATAAAGGTCATGGACTGGGGAAAGATTTTGCTAAGGCACTGAACAGAAATTTAAATTCTGTATTTAGAAATTTTGGTGAAGAGACAATTACGCGCAGTAGCCATTTAGAAAAACTATGTCTTATTCGTGAAGGTGTGGGACGTGATAATATCAGCGACTTTACAACAAACCTAATAAAACATTTTCTCGCTACATACACTCAAGAATTTGCATTAAACAATTTATCTAAAAATCAAATTAATTCTATAAGAGTAAATAAGGTGAAATTTAATTATGATACGCGTACCTGGATGTCAGCGACTTTCTGGCTACCCTACATTAACGGTAATTATGTTCTCTTTACTCCCAAAGATATCTTAACAAAAGATGAGTCATGGATTAATAGACCAGAGCTTTTAGCCCGTTTTCAGGACATAGCTCGTGGATTACCAAACGAAGTCTTGCGCGCTCAAGTCAATGAGTACCTTTTGCGTATTCTGCCTACTAATCCAAAAGCCATAAAAAAGGATATTGAAGCTGCTATCAGTTTAGCAATAGATAAATTCCCGGAGGTTATTGATTATTACATTCGGATTAAGGAAGAGGAGGGCGATAAAGCAACTTCTATTGCCGAAGAACGTGTTGCAGAAGTAAAAGCTCTTTTTGTTGAGCAAATTAATCAACTGGTCAATGAGTACCTAAAGCCGATTGGCTTTTATAAAAACTCAGGAAACACATACTCTGAAGCAAAAGAGCGAGTATTTTTTCTAAAAGATGTTATTGAAAATAAGGGTGGACATCGTTTGTTTTATGTTAATGGTAAACCTCTTGAACGAGAGGCAGACCTTCAAATTCTCTATCGTTTAACATGGTTTTCTACCCCTTCTGATGTAAGTAGAGAAGTAAATGATGGACGCGGACACGTTGATTACAAAGTATCGCGTGGAAGCGCAGACAAAACATTAGTTGAATTTAAGCTTGCGAAAAATCCAAAATTAGAAAAAAATCTTGCAAAGCAATGCGAAATCTATGAGAATTCTAGCAACTCAACACATCCTTCTTTAAAAGTAATACTGTATTTTTCGGAACATGAACTTGCCAAAGTCAACCGGATCTTAGAACGCCTAAAGCTTAAAGATTCTCCTGACATTATACTAATTGATGCTCGTGATAATAATAAGCCTTCTGGCTCTAAAGCTTAAACGATACTCATTCTTTAAATAAAAAAATCACATTTTTTACCGTTCGTTAAACTCTTGGTCGCTCAACATACTAAACTCCAAGTCTTTTAAGAAGCAACAGGACTGTATCGCAAATCTAGACTTTCCATAATTAAACAGTCTTTTACTGATACAAATATTTATAATATTAGTTCAATCAACTGCGGTCACTTTATCTTTTAAGTTACAGTTTAGCTGCCATTTTATGCACCGCAATTGCCATTTTATAATTCAAGTGACACTGGCATTGTCTGCCTGTAAAATCTTCTCTCCATCATAGCCCAGTAAAACTTTTATTGGATTTTACACTACCTTTTTTATTTCTCTGCCGCACACAACAACTGTTTTACCTGTTCCGGCTTAACAGAAATATCTGCTACCGAGACAATTCTTCCATCAGGAAGCTGAATAATTCGCGTTGAATTAATCATCGGTACTCCGGGTTGCCAAGGGACAAATTCTTTAAACGTAATTCCTAGAGAAACTGACTCATTCGCCGCAGAATTCTCAATGGTTTGCGGGCTTGGTACGCTAGAGAGGGACGATAAATCTTCAGAAAATTCAGGAGAACTTGCTAAACTCCCTGTTCCAGCGTTTCTCAAGCGGGCAAAGCCTCGCGTATTTGATAAACAACTCCCTTCCAAAATCGATTCAGGAATCATTAACTCTACACTCAGGGGGTTGAGCGCAGACTGCAAATTGGTATCGGGGGTACTAATATCTACAACGCCATCGACACCTAATTGAGAACTCGCCGTGATACGGCTATCGGGAGAAACAAACAAAGCTTGAGCGTTAATTTGAACGTTACCTCCTTTGCCAACCATTGCATTGGCAGTAATACTGTTGTTATCCCGCAACAGAAGAGAATCGGTATTAATCGATATATTGCCACTGTTACTCGTTCCTCCTGCAGTAGCAGACATTTCGCTGCCATTAGTTAATCTGATATCTTTTGAATTTATGCCAATATTTCCACCTTCGCCAGCTTGGGTAGAGGCACTGATGCTACCGACATTCTCTAGAGAAATCAAGGAAGCATTAATATTTATCTCTCCAGCATTTCCCGTTCCGTCATTTCGGACGCTGATTAATCCCCCTTCTCGGACAGTTAATCGCTCGGTATCAAGAGTAACAGAACCCGATTCTCCTTGTGGTTTATCTGGCAATCCAAAGAATCGAGCTAAAAAAGGATTAACCAAATCGCCTGAAGCAACGATTTGACTTTTCCCAATCAGATTTGTTGAATCCAAAACTTGACCGCTAACTTCTATTGAATGGCGAGCATTGATAGTAATATCCCCTGCCCTACCTAAACCTGTAGTAGTAGCATTTACTCTTCCCCCCTCTTCAAGTTTTAACTGTTCCGTGTTGACTAAAACATTCCCTCCATTTCCAAAAGTTAGCGTTGTTGTCCCCAAAGCACTGCCGATAAAACTATCAGGGTCAAGGAAAAATCCTCCAGTAATTTTGAGATTTTCCACAGCATCAATTGTTATATTTCCTCCCGCTCCTAATCCGAGAGTTTGTGAAATAATTAAACCGCCATCTTGAAGGTTAAGCGACTTACCTAAAAGTTGTATATCTCCTGCACGACCTGAATTAACAGCTAGCGTATTGATAGAACTAGGTAAAAAAATTCTTTCTAGCGGAGGCTTACCATTTACTGTTAAATCTTGCACGTTTAATTCAACATTTCCACCGCTCCCTGTACTAAAAGATGCCGTACTAATTGTACTAAAATTTTGAAGAGTTAAATTATTTGCTGAAATGACAATATCTGCTCCTTTTCCAGTAGAGAAATTTTGAGAATATATCCCTCTAATTAAGTTATTACTATTAGAGAGGTTGCGGATTTCTGGAGAAACATTTTCGTTCAAAATTACAGAATCAACTACTTCGATATTGACAGTGCCAGAAGGGAAGCTTCCAAAGTTAGAAATTAAAATTGTAGCTCCATCATTTAAAAATAAATTTCTTCCCTGCAAGTTAATTTGCCCATTGAAAAAACCACTAGCATCTAGAAGAGATTTGTTAGAAAGTTTAATATCTTGAAACCCGGATGCCTCACTGTATTGAAAAGACAGTCCAGTAGAGGTTAAATTCAGTCCTACTACTCCTTCAGCAACGCTACCGAGTTCAATTTTTCCAGAAGGAGCGGTTAAAATTCCTCCGTCGAAGTTAACTGAACCCCCAATCAGAGCAAGAGTTTTCCCAGAAGCCGTTCTCAGTCCAACAGTACTTTGACCAGCGCCCAAAAAAGGGCTGGCGATACTCGCAAAACTGCCGTTGGGTTCGGCAGCAAATACCAAACTATGACCCGTTCCTCGAACAGAAATTGTGCCGGGATTGGAACCAAAATCTAAACCAATGGGACTGCTAACTGTTAATAAAGGGGAAGTTGAAGGATTTATAGCGCTGAACTGAAATCCATCAGCGAAAAAAATGCTACCAGCAGTAGTGCCTAAAAAAGACCCCCCAATATCTAAAGCAGCATTAGACCCAAAAACAAGCCCATTGGGATTGATAAAGAACAAATTCGCTGTCCCGTTGGCTCGAATTAACCCGTCGATTTGGGAAACAGTTCCTCCAGTAACGCGGCTAAAAATATTTTGAAGATTTAGGGGGTTATTGAAATAAGCCGTATTTCCTGTTGGAACTGAAAAATGCTCGAAGCTATGGAAAAGATTATCTCCGGCTGTTGTTCCTCCGTCAAGCGTCAAGGTATTGCCGTCACGAATAACTGTCGAGTTAGTTGGTAAAGTCTCATCCGGTATAATTTGTGCTGTAGCCACTTCAGAAACTACACAGCCAAATAACAGAGCGGCTTTAACAACAATTATTGGGTTTGTCGTCCTCAATCTGCAATTCATAGACCTTTATTTAGATAATCGTCGAATATTGACCTGCAACCCGTCGCGCGGACGGGGAATAGGCATTATGTCCATTTCTAAATTTTGATTTGGCAGCAATTCCCAGTCGTAGCCGCGAACTAACATGGCTGCGAAAACTTTCATCTCCAACCGCGCAAATTCTTTTCCAATACACTCCCGTAACCCTCCGCCAAAAGGGACATAGCCAAAAGGTTTCCTTTTATCTTCTGCTCTATGCGGATTGAAGCGTTCTGGAGCAAATTCTTCTGGCTCGAAATAAACTTGAGAATCTTTATGAGTTAAAGTAATTTGATAAATAATACTCCACCCTTTAGGGATTCGATATCCTTTAAATTCACAATCTTTAATCGCCTTGCGAAAACCACCACCAATTGGGGGAATTACCCGTAACACTTCCTTCAAAACTTGGTCGAGATAAACCATTTGCTTCAACTGTTCTGGAGTTAGTGGTTCATCTGTGTCAAACTGCTTTTGTTCTGCTCTCACTTTAGCTAACACTTCTGGGTGTTGAGCCACTAACAAACAAAACGAAGCTAGGGCTGAAGTCAAGCTTCCATGTCCTGCAAATAATAGTCCCAGAATCTGGCTTTTCAATTCGTCCAATGATATACTGTTGCCTTCTTCATCGCGGGCTTGTAGCAAAATTCCCAAGGCATCAGAGCCTAAATTTAGCTGTTGTTGACGCTCTCTAATAATTTTCTCGATTTGGTCTAATATTTGCTGACGGCTGCGCCAAGCTCGACCAAACTTTGTCCAAGGAAGGCGCAATGTATTAAACGTAAATAGACCTGCACCCCAAGTTTCATAGAGAGGTCTTAGTGGTGTAGCGGAAGCATTGTCAAGTCCTACTAAAAACTTACAAGCTAGATCGAAGGTATAATTCTGAAGTTCTGGATACCAAGTCAGCGTTTCCTTTCTTACCCATCTCTCCAAATATGTTTGGGTAATGTCGGTTATGGTGCTGAAATAGGCAGCTAAAGCACGAGGTTGAAAAGCTTGATACAAAATTTGGCGGCGGCTCTTATGCTCTGTGTCTGTTTGTGTAGCTAGAGAAAAAGATCCCAATAGGGCTTCGGTACTGGGAGGCAAGCTATTGACAAAATAATTCTCTTCGTTAGTTAAGACAAATCGATTTGCTTCTGCTTCGTATATGTAAAGCATTGGTTGCCCAAATAGGCGAGTCTTGAAGATAGAGCCGTATTTCTGATGACGTTTGACGGCAAACTGAGAATCTCCTAAAAAACTTAGAGTTTCTCCGATTATTGGTAGTCCCAGATTGCCTGG
The DNA here is from genome assembly GCA_025454425.1 of Hydrococcus sp. Prado102. Classification (GTDB taxonomy): domain Bacteria; phylum Cyanobacteriota; class Cyanobacteriia; order Cyanobacteriales; family Microcystaceae; genus Hydrococcus. Next base: position 18,985 of record JALOOL010000056.1, read on the forward strand.
AGGGAAAGGAAGAAAAGCGAATGTTTCCTCAAGAGTCATAAAAGTCTAACTCACAAACAAAAAAACGAAGTTTATTTTACAATGCCTGTTAACAATTTGGTTTTTCTATGACAAGATTCCGTGAATGGCGATGTCTAAAGACAAAGCTAACGCTAAGGCAAATAATTAGCCAAACCCAAAGTCTCAAAAATTTCTTGAGATCCACTCTCTTCAAACGATTTTTTGGCTTCCTGATAGGAATGCTATTCTTTCTCTGGATTTCTCAAACATTTGCCCAACAACCCTCTCTACCATCTGTCGAGCAAATTCAACAGTACTATAGTGCCGGACAATACCGCCAACTCATTAACCATTTAGAACAATTCCTCGCCAACGATCGCCATAAGCTAGATACTACTCGACTGCGCTATCTCGGAGCCGCCTATGCCCAAGCTGGCGAATACGGTAAAGCTATCCGCACTTGGAAGCAAGCGATCGCCGCCTTACGTCCTTTACAAGACACCGAATCTAAAAAACAACTAGCTGCCCTCTTGAACGACCAAGCCCAAGCTTACTTCAACCTGGGACAAATTCAAAATGCTATATCCCACTTAAAAGAGGCAATTCCCCTTGCCGAACAACAAAAGGCAATAGAATTATCGATCGCCGCTTACAACACTTTAGGCAGTGCCCGGTTGCACCAAGGACAGTTCGAGTCAGCGCTGAATGCCTACAAGACTAGCCTAAATTTAGCCCAAAATAATCTTCCCGAAATGGCACTCACTGTCCTCAATAACCTGACTAATACCTGCAATCGAATGGTGCAAAAATACCAAAAAGAAAAAGAGTTTGCTTTACAAGAAGAACATCGCGATCGCGTTGAGTCCTTCGCTGCCAAAATCCAAGCCGCTCAAACCCAGGCACGGCAAAACGCCCAACAGGCACTTTTACTAACTCAATCTTCTGCCCTCAAAAATTCCTCTGCTGCCAGAGCCTTACTCAATTACCTTCCTTTTATCGACAGTCCTCAACAAAAAATCAATACTCTTAACCAAGCACTAGCGATTCTTAACACCCTTCCTAATTCTCAAACCAAAACTTACTTGCTCATTAATCTAGCCGAGGCGGCTAAGTCTGAAGAACGCCAAATCGCTTTTTTAAACCAAGCCATTCAATCTGCCCAAGCAGTAGGCGATAGCCGAGGACTGTCTTTTGCCTTGGGAGAACTAAGCAACGTTTATGAAGCATCGGGAAGCTATCAACAGGCACTTGATTACAGTCAACAGGCACAGAATGCTGCCCAACCGATTCTTGCCTACGACAGCCTCTACCGATGGCAATGGCAAGAAGGACGCATTTACCATGCGCTACAGGAGAAGAAATTAGCTAAAGCTGCCTATCGCAGAGCGATCGCTTCCCTGCAACAAATTCGCACTGACTTAGCCTCCGCGACTGAAGACGTACAATTCGATTTTCAAACGCAAATCGAACCCATTTATCGAGAATTTCTTGCCCTGCTACTAGAAAATTTTCCAACTGATTCAGCCATTCAAGAAGCTCGCTCTATTTTCGATTTACTTCAAGTTGCCCAATTAGAAAATTTGTTTGGCGATATTTGCCTGACTGTCCAAACAGACCTTTTGCCAGAAACAATTGTAAGTCAAACTCACTCGGTTCTGATTAATTCGATTATCCTAAAAAATCGCTTCCACATTATCGTTAGTTTTCCCAACAAACAGTTGCGTCACTATTCTTATCTCATTCCTCAAGCAGAAATCAATAAAACGATCGCCCAGTGGCGAAATGACCTAGAAACTCTCATCGATAATCGCTATCGCAAATTGGCTAATACACTCTATGAATTAATCGTTCAACCCATTGAATCTGAATTAACAAATATTCAACCGAATCAACTTATTTTTATAAACGATGGGATATTACGAAATGTCCCAATGGCTGCCCTATATAACAAATCAGAAAAGCAACATCTCATTGAAAAATATCCCATTACAACTGTTTTAGGGTTGGAGTTTCTTTCGCCAGAGCGATCGCTAATCGATCCTAAACTACTCAGTTTTGGACTTACGACCGCCAAGCCTCCCTTATTTCGCGCTGATTTACCTTATGTCGAACCGGAAATTAACGCGCTAAAGCAAGAATTAGGAGGAGAACAATTTATCGATGAAGAATTTACTGCCGAGCAACTCAAAAATCAACTGCGACAGGAACAACCTTCAATTGTGCATATTGCCACTCACGGAAAATTTACAGGTTCTCAAGAGAATACTTTAATTCAAGCCTTCGATCGCCCGCTTTCCCTCAAAGATTTAGAATCTATTCTCAAACAAACGCCAAACCCGATAGAACTTCTTACGTTAAGTGCCTGTCAAACCTCTGCGGGAAATGACCGTGCCGTTCTTGGTTTAGCTGGCGTTGCCGTTCGCGCAGGCGTTAGAGCATCTGTCGGTTCTTTGTGGTTTGTCCAAGATGCGGCGGCGGCACAACTGGTGAGTTCGTTCTATCATAACCTTTCACAAATGGGAAAAGTCAAAGCCCTTCAACAGGCACAAATTCAACAGATTCAACAAAAACAACACCCGCTCAATTGGAGTCCTTTTATTTTAATTGGAACCTAATTATCCTTAACAATTTCTTCCTCCATTAACTCTATTTCCTCTTCTTCTCCTTCTTTTCCTAAGCAAATTCCAACTAACTTCCCGTCATAATCTTTCCACCGACGATATTGGTAAGGCCCATAAATTTTTCCTCCTTTTTCTACAGGGCGAGGTTCCTCATCGTAATAATAAATAGGAACGCCTTGTAATTGAAGATATTTTTGAATTAATTGATGTAATTCTTCCAATCCTTTGTTAACATCTCCGATTTTTTTCTTGTCAATAAATCCATGAATTCCTTTTAACAATAAGTCTTGTTGGATTTCTGGAGTTCCATAAGCTGTCAAAATAAAAATTCCCACTTGAATATTATTTCTATGGATAGCATTAACTAAGTATTCTCCCTCTCCTTCTCGCATTCTCAGATCGGTAATAACAACTTTTACATCTGGATGTTTTAATAAATATTTTAAGGCAATTTTTCCATTTTCAAAACAGATAACTTTATAGCCTTTTTGCTCGTAATAATTTTGAAAGATATGTCGCGCTAAAAATTCATCATCTACAAAGACAATCGGGGCTTTCTTAAAGTCATTTGTCTCTGCTGGATGTTTAATTGACAAAATTGAAGAGTTAGATTTTCTTCTTGGCATTACCAAAATAACAAACTGAAAATATTATATTTTTTAGATATTACTTATTTCTATTATAACTAAATTTTTGTTTATTATATAAAAACTTTGTTTTAAAAACTTACTTTAATAGCCTTTCTTTGTTTT
>JALOOL010000337.1 GCA_025454425.1 Hydrococcus sp. Prado102
CTTCCTTGTCTTTTGTCAAAAGCAGATTATATCAATAAATCTTTTTTAGGTTGAGGGCAAGTCAACGACTCTTTATTTAAGAAGTCGCGATCGCTTCTCTTATTGTTAAGTTTCAAAAAGCTGAACTTAGAAAGCATTGATAAATTAAAAATATGGAATTTTTGCAAAGCTTAACTTATTCTCCATGTCTAATAACGAGCTAGCCAATCCAGAAATCGGTCAACCGCTTTATCTGCCGTTTGCATCGGGTCAATATCGCCTGAGTTTAGGATTGAAACCCCTTTCACTAGAAACCTGGATTCAAATTGACGATCGCTTTATCTCCTATTTGCAGCAAAAAGCCGATATTTTACAAAACCAGTATTCAGAAGCTGCGATCGGAACCCAAACCAGCCAAGCGGCGCAACAAGAAGTATTGGATTCTTTGCTAAAACATTTACTGAAATATTTTCCCCATCATTACCAGCAACAAGGAGAAGCTATTGTTAATTTAAAAACAGGTGAAATTTGGCATCCAGGTAATTTTGTCGATATGCCAATCGATCTCGCAGGCAGGTTAGTGCAAGACGATCTCTGCTTGATGATACCAACAGAGAAAGGTTATGTGTTAGAATCCGCCTCGGTATGCTTTCCCCTTCATTGGAGATTGCTTGAAAAATTCGGCAAAACAGTTAGTGATATTCATGCTCCCGTTCCTGATTACGATCGCAAGTTAGCTAATCCCGTCGATACTTACTTCGCTCGCCTTGTGCCCGATGCTCCAGGTTGCCGATATAATTGGACTGTCGTACCTTCGCCCAGCTTGACTTTTGGTCAAAATAACGATGCAGTCTCCGCAGAGGGGATCTCGCCAGAAAATGCTGGTACAAAACTTTGGATTCGTGTCGAGCGCCAAACATTTCGACGTTTTCCTCGCTCGAAAGCAATTCTTTTTGGCATTCGTACTTATATCTATCCTCTATCTATACTAGAGAAATACCCTGAAGCGGCTCAAGGGTTGCTTGCAACAATGTCGCAAGTCCCTTCTTCTATGAAGCTTTATAAATCTTTAACTATACTTGAAAATGTCATTCAAGCTTATCTCATAGCAATTTTCAGTCGAATAGACCACACTACAGCCCCCTAAATCCCCCAAGGAAAGGGGGACTTTGAGATTTTCCCCCCATTGGGGGGCTAGGGGGGCGAAAACCGCTATCAATAGTATCGCAAGCCATTAATTAGATGTCTTCGATCCGAGACAATTTTGTCTTTTGAGCTTCTTCTTTTCATCAAAGCCGTATATCTCATAAATGCTCTTTGAACCCAAAGATATAATAAATTTAATTCCGATTTTTGCTGGCTCGAAAACGGATTTAGCAACCTACACAGAGACATTTATGACATGGGAAAAAGAAGAAGACGACCGATTAATTTCCCAACGCATCGGCGAACTGTGTAAAAATATTACCCGTAAAAAAATTCTGGCGATCGCGAGGCAATATGGCTGGGAGATCGTTTCAGCCGGAAAAGAACCGCTAGATGTAGATGCGGGACTCGATTTAGCGGTCGAAACAGAATATCAAAATGGCACGTTAAAATATGAGCAAAAGTCTTGAGAATTGACGACTTCTAATGAAAGGATTTTGGATGAAAGGATTTTGGATTGAGAGATTTTAGATTTATGCCCATAGGTCTAATGTAATTGTAAACTTTGAACTTTAAACTCTTACAAAGACTTCCAGGCTAATGCAATTAATATAGCAACGATCGCCCCGATCGCTGTATTGATAAAATTGACGACATCATGAGTTAGCCAAGCGATTTTAGATTCGATTGTTGCGCCAATCAAACTTTCGATCCCAGTCGCTACAAAAGCCGCAATAGCACACCAAATAACGTCAACTAGATCGATTAAACCAATTCCCCAAGCGAAAAACGCGATCGCGATCGAAGCGACGATTCCTGCTAGAGTTCCTTCTAAACTAATTGCGCCTTCGGTTCCTCTAGGAACGGGTTTTAAGCTAGTAATTAAAAATGTACTTTTTCCATAAGCCTTCCCGATTTCAGTTGCCGTAGTATCGGAAAGTTTAGTGGTGAAGCTAGCTACAAAACCTATAATTAGTAACTCTCGCCAAGGTTCGTCCACAAATAAAAGGGCGATCGCGCAAATTGTTCCGGTTAATGCCGAACTCCAAAGATTGCCAGGGCCACGCGCTCCCGATCTCGCTTCTGCGATGCCTTCTGCCTCTTTTTGCGCCATCCCAACAAAGGTAAGACCCGAACCAACCAAAAAGTAAAACATAACGATCGCGTAACCTTGCCAGCCCAAAATTCCCCAAATAGTAACGCCTAAAAACCAAGCATGGAAATAGCCAGCAGGCGTGAGTAATTTTTTGGGAGCGAAAAACGCGATCGCGAGTAGAACTGTATTGAGTCCAACAGCAATTAGCCAGGGATTAGACAATTCAATCGATGCAAACATATACTCAATTATCCAGCTACCAGTAAGGATAACAGAGACAAATGATTTCTTGCTCTTATTCGGGTAAAGGATTTTTTAGGGAAAAGGGATGACGCGCACGCGGGAGCAAGACGAATGTCGAAGCGTTTCTGAGCATCGAAGGGAAAAAAGAAAGGGAAAACTTCGATCGATCTTTTCCTTTTTCCCTTTCACTGGTAATTGGTAGCTCTTTACACTGATACTGGTTTGCGGAGATAGCCCATTTCTTCAAGAGTCTGCCACACTTTCTTCACGCTTTCGTCTAATGTTTCTAGATCGGTACGGCATTCAACTTCGGGATTGAGAGGCGGTTCGTAAGGATCGCTAATACCAGTAAAAGCTTTAATTTCTCCACTTCTGGCTTTTTTATAAAGTCCTTTCACGTCGCGGTCTTCGCATACCGCTAAAGGTGCGTTAACAAAAACCTCGACAAAATCGCCAATACGTGCTTTGACTTCTTCGCGAATTTCTCGATAGGGGGAAATAGCTGAGACTAAAACGATTACTCCGTGTCGAGTTAGCAGATTAGCGACAAACCCAATCCGACGAATATTTTCGTCGCGATCTTCTTTAGAAAAGCCTAAACCTTTAGTTAAGTTCTCACGTACTATATCTCCGTCCAAAATTTCTACTGGATAATCATGTTCCCGTAGTTTTTTTTCGATTGCTTGAGTAATAGTGGTTTTTCCTGCACCACTCAATCCTGTAAACCAGACGGTTACGCCACGCTGCTTCATTTTCGTTCTTTTGTTCCAATTTTAAACAAATTAACATATAGTCTAAACGCTTGTTGCTCATTTGCGAAGCGCATTAATATGAAGAGTTGGATCGAATTTCGATCGATAACGATTATGATAACTGCCCGCCCAGCATTTTAAGATGACCTTAATCGCGACCTGCTATTGTTAGCATTCACTAATCATTTCTCATTCTTACCAAAAAAGCAATTTTATTTTTCTAGCTAGAATTGAGATAGATGAAGTGAGTAACGTTTAAGACTATGAACGAGCGACCTATTTTTCACTTGGCAATTCCCATTAACGATATTGTGCAAGCAAAAGTTTTTTATTGTGAAGGATTAGGCTGTGAAATCGGTCGGGAAAGCGATCGCGCCATAATTTTAAATTTTCACGGACATCAAGTAGTTGCTCACATGACTAACGAGCCTTTAGCGCCACAAAAAGGAATTTATCCAAGGCATTTCGGCTTAATTTTTACCTCGCAAACCGATTGGGAAACGCTGGTTAAAAGAGCAAAAGAAAAACAATTAAATTTTTATCAAGAGCCTAAACTTCGTTTTGTAGGACAGCTTACCGAGCATAATACTGTATTTCTTGAAGATCCTTTTTCTAATTATTTAGAATTTAAATTTTATCGTCATTACGAAGCGATTTTTGGCGGTCGAGAGTTAAGTGCAATTGGCGATCGCTAATCTTCTTCAAGCTAGGGTGCTTAGCGTCTTCTTAGGGTAAATCTCGAAGAGTTTTGCAAGGATGAGGCTAGTAGATTATAAATCGCGATCGCCAATAAAATAAACTATCGTGCATAAAGCATTAGACCTATGGGCAAAAGTCTTAAGAATTGACGCTTAAGAATGAAAGGATTTTGGATTCATGTTTGGCGATTCCTCATATACCAAGCAAAGCGAGGTATATGAGGAATCGCCGTGAAGCACCTTCCCCATGCTCAGTTTGCGGCATGGGGACTGCCGCACTTTCGTTCAATTGAAAACTACTGTAGATGTTGCAGTATTAAAGAACAAATATCTGTCGCTTCAATTGTCGATGAGTTAAGTAAGTCTGTTTTAGTAATGTAAATGGGACTTTCTTGGGAGGATATTGGGAAGCAACCGTGAGAACCTTTAACTAAAGTGGCATCTAAAGCAATTACATCCATTAAATAGCGAAAACTAAGTTGTTTTTTGAGTAATTTTGAAGCAATTTTTAATTTAGGAAATTGGATTTTGGGATCGATAAATAGTTCGACGGGATCGTAACCTGGTTTGCGGTGAATATCTACTGTTCTAGCAAAATCTGGGGCACAACGATCGTCTAACCAATAATAATAGGTAAACCAAGCATCGGAGGACGCGATCGCGATTAATTCCCCAGATCTCTTATTATTAAGATGATAAGTTTGTTTCTCGTCTCCTTCTAGGACTTTAGCAACTCCATCGGTAGCTTCTAGCAGATCGCGAACTTTCCCAATGTAAGCGGAATCGTTAACATAAACATGGGCTATTTGATGATCGGCAACTGCAAAAGCAATACTCGCCCCAGCATCGAGTAATTCTCGTCCCATTTCTTCTCGTACACTCAGCAATCCATTTTCTCGTAGTAGTCGATTTAAATGAACGGGTTTTGAAACATTAGTAATACCATACTCTGATAAAACGATAACCTGAGCGTTGCGACCCTCATAATAATTAATTAAATCTGCACAAATACTATCGATTTCTGCTAAATCTTTGCCTATTTTTTCAAAATCCGTACCATAACGCTGCAAACAATAATCGAGATGAGGAAGATAAACTAAAGTTAGTGTAGGGTTATAGCGTTCCTCCATCCATTTTGCTGAATCTGCAATCCATTGAGTAGAAGCGATCGAAGTGTTAGGCCCCCAGAAATTGAACAGAGGAAATTGACCGAGGTTGGCTTGAATTTGCGATCGCACCTCAACAGGTTTCGTATAAATATCGGGTATTTTGCGTCCATCGGCGGGATACATCGGTCGTGGCGCGATGGCGTAATCCACCGAGGAGTACATATTGTACCACCAAAAGAGATTAGCGCAGGTAAAAGAGGGATCGATTTCCTTTGCCAGATCCCAAATTTTGGGCGCTTGAATTAGTTTATTCGACTGTCGCCAAAACTTCACCTCGCATTCATCGCGAAAATACCAACCATTTGCAACGATTCCATGTTCGTCGGGTAACTTTCCCGTCAAATAAGTTGCCTGTACCGAACAAGTCACCGCAGGTAAGATAGGATTAATCGTCGCCACTTGTCCCAAAGCTGCCCATTTTGATAAAAAGGTCGTGCGATCGAGTAAATTAGGCGTTAATCCGACTACATTTAAAACAACAGTTTTTTTCATAAAGTTTTGCCCCCCTTTCCCCCCAATTTGGAGGGAACTAAACAATTGAATTTATGTTTGGTAACGTGCGCCGATGCTTTTTTGAAATGGCGATCGCGCCGTTAATCGCTTAACATAATCAAATAAAGCAGGATAAGAATTAAGATCGATTTTGCTCATCAATTGCTTAGTTTCGTTGACCACTTCTGGGTAAGCGCTGACATCCATCTTCATCATGATAGGAATGTAAGCCAAAATAGAACCCACTGCTACATCTGCAACCGTAAAGCGATCGCCCATTAAATACGGTTGTTGTTTTAATATTTGATTTAATGCAGTCAATAATTCTGGCGCTTCTTTTAAGAGATTTTCTTTGACTAAAATTGCTGAAGAAAGCGTAGAATTTCCAAACAAAATCCACTGATTTAAGATAGTTCTCTCCTGCAAAGAAGCTATTTGACTGTATTTTTCAGCAAGATAGAGCAAAATTGCCCCAGACTCCCAGACTTGAAAGTCATCATCGATAATTGCTGGCACTCTTCCCATCGGATTAATTGCTAAAAATTCAGGCTGTTTGTGTTCTTGTGCCTGCATATCTAGCTGAATATATTCGTAAGGAATTTCTAATTCTTCGAGATACCACTGGACGATTGAAGCGCGACTGAGTTTTCCACCGTATAGTTTGAGCATAATTTGGATTGGGTGAATAATAAAACGATTACACGCGAGCAAGATGCTTGCACTACTTTTTTTTTACTTTCGACTTTTCTTAAGTACCTGCACAAAATTAATTACACATTTAGCTGACTCAAGAAAACATCTATATCGCCTATAGGGTGGGCAATGCCCACCCTACGATTCTTTAAAAGCAATGCCCACCCTACGATTCTTTAAAATGATTGCAATTATTTTTGTTGACCTGCTTAATATCTCTAGGGCGCAAGCCTTGCGCCCCTACATCGATACTTCCTTATTCCCTTATCCCATACTTTTTACTTTCGACTTTCGACTTTCGACTTTCGACTTTTTTTAATACCCATTCATATTCCCTTTCAATCGATGAAAGTAAATCGAGTTTCATCTGAGGGGGTAAGACATCCCAGGTGTAAGTTTCAATTTCTAAATGGTTACAAATAGGGTTATCTTGTAGCAGATTTAAAACCGTAACAATATCGTCTTGAGTAGACTGTAAAAATTGATAGTCATGGATAAAGATCGGAACGTGAAAATGTATTCGCCATTCTTGAGCGGGAGTTTTTTCGAGATGGGGAAGTGCATTAGCTAAATCGTTATAGTGATGTAAAGTGCCATCTTGCCATCGTTCGATAACTTGATGAAGATAGGTAGATTCTGCAAAGGGCGAGAGGCGATCGCGTATTTTTTCTCTCTGATTCAACGCTAGATTAACCTTTAAGGCAGCACTAAGCTGAATTTTGCCAATTTTGATATCCAACTCTTGCAACCGTGCAAAGACTAAGTTTGGGTCTTCATATTCCACCGCAAAATGACAAGTATCGTAGCAAATGCGGATGTGTTCTCGCAGTTTTTCTTGCGCGAGATCGTCTGAAATGTCTAATAATTGAGCTAAATAATCTCCTGCGATAGGTAATAACCAATCGTTGAAGAAATCGATAACTTCTGACGTATTTTCCAACAATCCATCGGGTTCGGGTTCTAGATCGAGATGTAGTAGTTTTCCCGTCTCGTCGTAGATACGCGACATTTCCGCCGTCACTAAAGCAAGATTAATGCTACTTTCTTTGAAGATTACTTCTTTATTTGCGTGCCAAGGTTTGTAAGATAAAGGCAAGGTTGAGATTCCGCCATCAATTCCGTCGGGTAGCAAAATGGCAAGGATGGTAATTAGATTAAGCGTATAGTGTAGGCGCGATCGCTCAGACCAATCGGGTGCATAAACTTTATCTTTGACGACTTGATGATGAAACCCCCCAAAGGGAAAACCATTCAAGGTAAAAACGTATAAATTGCGATCGCGCATCCAAGACTGAAATTGTTCTAAATTATCTCCCTGTAGCAACTCCTTAGCTGCTACATCCGATAATCGCAATCCAATTCCAAAAGGTTCTTCAGGTGCTAACCTAGCTTTGAGCGGTGGAATATACTGCTTTAAATTAGCAAAAACTTGGTTCCACGTTTCCCCTGGATGAATATTGCTGCAATAAGTTAAGTGAAAGTTTTTAGAAGTATCGATTTTCATGTTTGAGCATTTCAGTCATCAATAACAGTTCTTGTTGGCGAGTTGTAGAATCTTCATTGTCATTAGCACGAAATAAAAGCCCTCTGCCCTCTGCCTTCTACTTAAAACTTTGCCAAAATTGAAATAGATTGCTCGTATAAAGCCAAATTCACTTCATTAACTTCTAAAGCTTTGCCAATTCCTTGCAGCAGAGTTATATTTAACTCACCGCCCAAATGTTCTCGAAATTCGGTTAAACCCTGAAACAAACCGCTAGAAGCCATTTCCGAAACATACAGCGTAAAACCGATCGCACAAAGAGTTTTTAAGATCTGCTGCCACTGTTGATGAGAAAGTAATCCAACGAGGTAAGAATAAGTACAATCGAGGGCGATGCCGATCGCTACTGCTTCCCCATGACGGAGGCGATAATCGGTAAGATGTTCTAAACGATGTGCTGCCCAATGTCCAAAATCGAGAGGACGAGAAGAACCCATTTCAAACGGATCGCCGCCATTAGCAATATGATTTAAATGTAACTGAGCGCAACGATAAACAATCTGTTGCATAACATCCAGATCTCGACGCGCGATCGCATGAACATGGGTCGCAATATACTCAAAGAAATTGACATCTTTAAGCAATGCGACTTTAATCGCTTCCGCCACGCCGCCACGCCAATCGCGATCGTCAAGGGTAGTTAGAAAATCAAAATCATTAATAACGGCATGAGGAGGCGAAAAAGTACCGATAAAGTTCTTTTTCCCAAAAGCATTAATGCCATTTTTAACCCCTACACCCGAATCATTCTGCGCCAAAACCGTTGTTGGAATGCGAATCAGTCGAATGCCTCGATGTGCGGTAGCTGCCGCTAATCCTACCGCGTCTAATACGGCTCCGCCACCGATCGCTAAGATATAAGAATGACGGCACAATCCGACGCTATTAATCGAGCAATGAATCCAGTCTACAAGTTTGGATGCGTTTTTAGCAGCTTCCCCGCCAGTGATGATGGTTGGACTGGTAACTAAGGTAATACTATTGCTGTGGCGATCGCAGTATGTCTCGATTTTCTCTAACAAACCCTCGTGATGACGTAACAATCCCGAATCTACAATTGCGATCGCCCGTTTGTTTCCTGGTTTGCCATCGCCTGCAATGACTCGTGCCAGTAATGGATTATCGATTTCAAACAACCCTGTCGTAAAGTGAACGTCATAGCGAAAGGTGACAGGAATACATTGATTAAGCGGTTGAAGATTTACTTGAGTTTTTGGCGCAATACTAATCATGCAAGTTCAAAGTTCAAAGTTCAAAGTTCAAAAATAAGATAAATCTAGGTAACGGCGAATTGCTTGGCTAAAAACATCGATACAGGTAGCAAACACAGAATTAACAAACCATTGATGACACCTGCAAATCCTGCCGCGATCGCGCTGTCCAAAACAATTAAAGACAAAACCCCCGCTTTGACTGCCCCGCGAATCAATTCCGCCTTGGGAAAGCGAGTTGCTTGAATCCAAGCAGGTAATACTCGTCCGGCAAATAACGCCAAAAAGGGTAAAGCAGCCAGAACAGCATAATTATCAAAAAAAGTCAAGCCCAACAAGCTACTCAATACCAAACCCAAGAGAATTAGAGCAAGAATGCCCGTTTTGCGATCGCCTCCACGAACTTCTCCTTGGCTAATGGCGGTGACGGCGACAATATAAGTTAGAGGAATTAAAGCTAAATACCAGCGATCGCTCAACACACTAGATATAGCACTCATCCCCAAAAGAAAATTACCGCCACGACACAAACCCATATTCAGGGAGCCACTAATTGGATTGTGTTTGCTCAAAGCATCGTAAGCAAGGGCAGCCAAAGCCACAAAAGTCGCGATGAGGGCGCTAATTAAGGAAACTTGGGCGGCAGCGACTATGCCAATAAGTAGTAACAAACTACCTAGAATTATCGCTCCTTGGAGGGATGTGCGATCGCTGGGAATCGGTCTTTCTGGTCGTTCTTGAGCATCGATTTCGGCATCGAAAACATCGTTAAAAACAATGCCACCTCCATACAATCCCGTAGTCGCCAGTAGCAACCAGGGTAACGATTCGAGGTCAGATGCTCCCGCCACCGCAAAACCCGCCAAAATATCCGCCCAAGCAGTCAGAATATTAGCCGGACGCATCAATTGCAGATAAGCCCAAATGCGATTTTGAATTGTAAGTTGGATACTTTCTGTGTGCATAAATATAAAAAGTTTAATCGTAGGGGCAAATGGCGATTCGCCCAAGATGTAGGGGCGCATGGCGTGCGTCCTTTTAAGAATTCATCTTTTATGTTTCACCCATTTCCCTTTACCCTTAAAAAACCTTCTGCCATCTGCCATCTGCCCTCTGCCTTCATTACTACTCAATCAAAACCGGATGGCGAACCTCTTCTACTAACGGCTTTTGACCGCGTAAAACCGAATTACCATTAAATAATTGACGTTGATCCACGGGTTGCGAATCTAGCCAATCTGCTTCTTTCATCTGTCCGCTTTGACCGTAAGCAGCTAGCGCATTTTCATAACAAACGGCTTTTACGTGCGCTTCGGGAATGCCCCTTTCCAACATCAACAGAGCAGTTTTCGGCACGGCTAAGGGATCGCTAACACCCCAATCGGCGCTACTATCGACGATAATGCGATCGCAACCATATTGACGTACTACTTCTACCATCCGAGCATTGCCCATTTTAGTATTGGGATAAATAGTAAAAGCCGCCCAAAAACCGCGATCTAGGACTTCTCGCACCGTTTCTTCATTGTTGTGGTCTACAATGACCTGAGATGGCTTTAAACCATGTTCTAAGCACACATCCATACTGCGACTCGTCCCCGCCTTTTTATTGCGGTGAGGCGTATGAATCATCACCAACATATCGAGTTCTCTTGCGAGTTCCAATTGCAGGCGGAAATACTTGTCTTCTGCGGGAGTCATATCGTCATAGCCAATTTCCCCAATGGCGACGACACCCTCTTTACAAGCATAAAGCGGTAGCAGTTCCATCACCGCTTCTGCTAAAGCTTCGTTATTTGCCTCCTTGGAATTCAAACCGATGGTGCAATAGTGTTGAATACCAAACTGACTCGCCCGAAAGCGTTCCCAGCCAATCAAGCTATTAAAATAATCTTGGAAGGAACCAACACTAGTACGAGGTTGTCCTAACCAAAAAGCAGGCTCGATAACTGCAACAATTCCCGCCTTCTGCATCGCTTGATAATCATCAGTCGTGCGGGAACTCATGTGAATGTGAGGATCGATAAATTTCATGGGTTTGTCCTTTGTGTGAGGAGTATAGGAGTTCAGGAGTAGAGACGCGATATATCGCGTCTTTACAGGAGTCGAGTAATTTAGTAGGGGCGCATGGCGTGCGCCCTTACTAAATATAAAAATTCATTTTTTATTCCCTACCAATTCCCATAATTCGCGAGAAACGGAACGATTGGCGGCTTCTCGTTCGCGGGCGTAGTCGATTAACATTTGAGATAGGTCTGAATTATTTCTTTTTTCAAGACCATAAATGAGATTTAAAGGACTGCCAACGAATAACGCTTTCAACACCATCTGATTCCAGGCGATATTGTCGAAGTATTCGGCAGGATAAGGATTTTGGAGAGCAACGGCATTAAAAACGTCTGTCATATTGCTACGAATCCCCTCCGCAGCACGAAAGCGAAATCGTTCGGGAAAAGGCAATAACGGTAACGCTTGATAAAGTGCGACTAACTCACCTACATCAGCAACATTAAAAACCTGCTCGACTCTTTGTACGTATTCGTCAGGATTGTCTTGCGGGAGTGCAAGTATTAGTAATATACGAGCAATGCGATCGCAACTCCAATTTTCAGGACACCAACCCGGACGAATTGTTTCAACAGCTTTCCAGTCGTCTTGAGTTAATTTAAGTTTCTGTTTCCCAATATAACGAGGAACAGCACTAAACGCCGTAAAAAAAACAAGATTTGGACTTCCATTGTTAATTTGTCTGCGTTTTTTATCCAACCAAATCAATGAATCTTGTTCGACTTGTCGAGACAGCCAATGATAAAGTAAGCCACTAATACTGATTAAGCCCATAATAAAAACTCAAAAGTAAAAAATCTTATTTTTATGCTCTAATTTCTCTGCGCCTCTGCGCCTCTGCGCGAGACAAAATCAACCATCTTTTTTGAAAACAATAATCTGACTCCCAATAAACCAAACCCTAACAAAAAAGAAGGTTCTGGAACAGAAGCTATTTCTTCGCCATCATTGATAGCGGGAACGGTAGGTAAGTCTAGATCGCCATTTTCAAAACTATCAAAAAAATTTAAAAAAGGATTGTTACCATCTGCAAAAGCTCGACCAAAATCTTCGGGTAATTCGCCCTCGGGAAAGCTAAAACCTCCATTGCGACGGGCAAAATCATTTAAAAAGGTTAGAAATTCTCGCTCTGGTGGCGCGATCGCATTATCTTCTCCTTCTCGATCCTCAAACGAGTTTGGCGAACCTATTTGAAAAAAATTGTTAATGCCATTGACAAAATAAACGTCGCCATTACCCTCTGAAATTGAGCCGTTTACTTCATTATTAAATCCATCGCTAAAGTAGATATTTTCATTCTCTTTGGCAGTAATTTCTTTAGATTGATACACCGTATTTGTCTCGCCTAAATCCAACTCATCTATCCAGTCAAATGCTCCACTATCGCTAATGGAAAAAGGTAAATCTCCTTGATTTAAGCTTATTTCGGATGGTTGGTTATTAATGCCATCAAAAACAAAAGTTCTTCCAGAGCGATCTCTTTGGGAAATAGATAAATTGACTTGGTTATTTAACCCATCAACGCCATAAACATTTTTATCTTCACCAAAAGAGGCTTGGCGTTCGCGAGCGAAATTTCCTTCATCATTTATTCTTAAACTCCTCAACCAGCGAAATTGTCCGTTGTAAGGTCGACATAAGCTCTGTAGACATGATACTACTTAATTGTAAGACTATTATATTAGATTCTATTTCGTTTGTTTTTCCGGATTTGGAATAGAGTCACCTACTTCTTGCAATCTCGTACTCTTTACATTAACTTCGCGTGAACAACAAAGCACACATTAAATGACTACATGGTTGTTTTTGACAAACTGATTGTTTATCTATTCTTTTTT